>NZ_BAABRR010000014.1:0-77037 GCF_039545075.1 Demequina sediminis
TCACGCCGATACTCCGGCGTATACGTCTTCCTCTTCTTCGTGCCCATCACGGACATCCTCCCCGACAGGCACTCGCTCACGCGAAACCCGTCTGGTCAGTGTCCGGAATCCGGGGTCAACCCCAGGGTGTCCGGGTGGGGTTGTAGCTGGCCGGGACGATGCGCGGGGTGTCCGTTGAGAGCGCTGCGGGCCTTACGGGACGCGTGCCCGCGCGAGTCACCTCAGATTGACAACACCGACTCGCGAAAGAGAGTCGCGTCGCTGTAGACCTTGTGAGCGACGTGGAGCACATTTCCGTCGAACTTCCAGTAGGCGCCTTCGACAGGAAGCACGACCATGTAGGTAAGCGTCGGCAAGTGCAGCGCTGTGTCCTCGGCCGCTAGCCAGATCGGGTTGCGCGCGAGCGGAGGGGCAAGCGATTGGATCGCGCGTTTGGCGGATGGCGACCAAGATCGCCAGACAATGACTGCTCCGGCCTCCGCGATCAGCGAGAGCACTTGCTCCGTGACGTCAGGCGAGGACTAGGCGGTAGGTGTGCGACTGAGCGTCTCCCACGCCTGTCGGGCGGCCGACTCAGCGTGTGGTGAGGGGTTCCTGTCGAGCGACCCGAAATCTGGCGGCGGCGCGCATGGCGGCGCAGCCGCGGCGATCGGGAGCCGCCATGCGTCCCGCAGGAACAGCACGCCCCAGAGATGTGACGGCGCGGCAACTCGGATCTCGGGGCGCGCTGTTGCACTCATGGGACTACCCCTCTCGTCGAGTAGTAGATGTAATCGCCATCACCGGGGACCTTCGATGCGCAGACCGCCCCGTTGGCTAGGACAGCACTTCCCGGCGCGAGTACTGCGTCTTAGCGTCGCTGGAATGCCAGTCCAGTCCAGGATGCCTTCCACCCGGTGCGGAAGCGAAGGCCGCCACTCCAGTTGTGGGCACAGCTCCCCATGGTGGCCCGCTACGGCGAGAAGACGGCGCTGGGTGTATCGGCCCAGCCTGCGGTGGCTCTGCGCTCCACTTCGCCGATATCGCACAGATGGCGCCACGACAACGGGAGTAACTCGTGAATGGACCCGCATGGTGGGCCTGCGCCCGTCAGCCACTCTCTCGGCCTGGTAGGGGAGCACCGTCGAGGAAAGCCTCGTATGCGACGAGGGCATCGTCGTCGATCTCGGTCGTCCGTGGCCCGTACCGTGTATCGCTTTGGTGGCTCTTCGCAAATGAGGCTGTAGCGCTGTCCCGGGGGTGGGTGGTTGGGGGTAGGGGTCGAGGTCCCCCAGGATGGAAGTTCTCACACTCACCGTCTGGAAGACCTCGACTTGTCTCACGCTACCTTCGCCGCGCCCGATCTCACGACCTTCTGCAACCTCGACGCCCTTGGCCTGATCGTCACCGGGCAGCGGATCGACGGCGACCGGGCGGTGCTCGAGTGCCGCGTTGCCGACCCGGATGACCTGTGCCACGAGTGCGGGAACCGGGGCGTGTCGCGAGGCACGCAAGATCGCCAGCTCGCGCATGAGCCGTTCGGGTGTCGGCCCACGACGCTGCTGGTGCGCGTGCGCAGGTTCCGATGCGATCCATGCGGACGGTTCTGGCTCGACGACCTCCGCGCGGCTGCAGAGCCGCGCGCGAAGGTCTCTCGCGGCGGCCTGACCTGGGCGCTCAGGGCGCTCGTCGTGGACCACCTGAGCATCTCCCGGATCGCGGCGGGGCTCGGCGTCGCATGGCACACCGCGAACGACGCGGTCCTGACCGAAGGGCACCGCCAACTCATCAACGACCCCACCCGCTTCCACGGCGTCGCGGTCATCGGGGTCGACGAGCACGTGTGGCGACACACCCGCTACGGCGGCAACTACGTGACCGTCATCATCGACCTCACCCCGGTACGCGACGGCGTCGGCCCCGCCCGGCTGCTCGACATGATCCCCGGGCGGTCGAAGGCCACGTTCCAGACGTGGCTGGCCGAACGCCCCCGATGCTGGCGCGAGCGGATCGAGTCGATCGCCATGGACGGCTTCAGCGGGTTCAAGACCGCCGCAGCCGAAGAGCTCCCGACCGCGACCGCCGTCATGGACCCGTTCCACGTCGTGCGTCTCGCCGGCGACGCCCTCGACCAGTGCCGCCGGCGACTGCAGCAAGCCATCCACGGCCACCGGGGACGGACCGGCGACCCGCTGTACATGTCGCGGCGGATCCTGCACACCGGGCTGGAGTACCTCACCGACCGCCAGCGGGCCCGACTCGACGCGCTCTTCGTGGAAGACGCACATGCTGAGGTCGAGGTCACCTGGGCCGCCTACCAGCGCATCATCACCGCTTACCGCCACCCCGACCGCGCGACCGCGAAGCGCGACTTCGCAAGCCTCATCGAGTCCCTGCGCACCGGCGTGCCAGCCGCCCTGGTCGAACTGCGACGCCTCGGGCGAACCCTGAGCCATCGCGCCGCCGACGTCCTCGCGTACTTCGACCGGCCAGGGACCTCGAACGGGCCCACGGAGGCGATCAACGGCCGACTCGAGCACCTCCGCGGATCCGCCCTGGGGTTCCGAAACCTCACCCACTACATCACGAGATCGCTACTCGAGACCGGAGGCTTCAGGCCACTCCTACAGCCCTAAATGCGAAGAGCCGCTTTGGTCCCGCTTCGGGCCCGAAAGCCAGAACCGCTCGTCGGTGTCGACGTCAAAGAAGTTGGCATCGAACATTCCCGGCCAACGTCGCAACTCACGGCCGCGATACTTGGCGGTCCTGAATGAGCGGTTGAAGTCGACCCAGCCAATCCAGGATGGTCCACGATCGATGTCAAAGCCGGTCTTCAGCTGAATGAACATGAGGCGCCTGGGCATGGAGCCAATGGTGGCGCATGTGGAGTTCCGGCAGCCGAGGACGCGCTCTCAACGCGCGGGCAGAACTTCGCACGGACCAGCCGGCTGCCGAGGGAAACACCTCGTCGTCCCACCGCCCGCAGGCGGTCGGGGCCTTTCACTACTGCGCCGCGGACCTCACTCGCATCGTGGGCATTTTCCGGCCAGCGCGCAAGCGTCGTGGCCCAATCGGGCCCAAGGTGCGACGCACAGACCAGCGCTCAAGCATCAGCGTCTCGAGCCACGCCATTCCACTCGCCGACCCGAGCCAAGGGGCCCAGTAGTCGGTGTCGCCGTACGCAAGCCAGTTTGGGGTATGCAGTTCGAGATAGACAGCGTCGCCTTCGAAGTAGAGCTCAAGCGTCGATGCCGTTCCTGAGGCCGTGCATTTCAGTGACGGCATGAATGGTGCGCCCATCGCTGGCCCGACTGCCGTTTCGAACCTCACATCGTGGCCAGCGCGCCTGATGCGCTCCTCAATGCGCTGCCTCCAGACGGCAAGGCTCTCGGCTTCACGTCCCTCCACGTGCATGAGCATAGGAGTGAGGAGTCTCTGATGGCAGCGAGCCGGTCGACTTGAGCCATGGCCGTGCGAAGGCGCCCAATGGAATGAGTCGATGCGCCCCCAACGGGCGAAGCAGTACGCCTAGGTGCCTATATGCACGCGCTCATGACTTGGGAGCGCTCCAGCGTCTAGGTGGGGTTCATGAGCGCGGTCGTTGAACAACAGAGGTCGAAGCGCAGGCACCTGTTCGCTGCCCTAGTCGCGGTCCCGACGATTGTGCTCATGGCGGTCGCGGTGTCTTGGTACTGGTCTGTGGGTTGGCATCGTGCGAGTTCGGTCTGCACCACGGACGCTGCGGTGCCGGCGGGTGTGTCCGGCGGCTCGATGGATCAGGCCTGGTCGTGGGTGCCCCTCGGATTCGCGTGCACGTGGCCTGCCGGCGACGGCGACGACTCGTTCACGATCGTCAAGGCGTGGTGGTAGCACGTCAGTTCGGCTCTAGTGCCAGATGTCAAGAGGTCGGCACGCTTGGACCTACCGCCACGCCCAAGGGAGCAGCTCGTGAGTGCATCCTGAGGAAACGGAGAGATCACATCCGCGCGCCTTGACAACACACGGCGTCGGTTGGCCGCGATAGAGTCACGACGTGGCCCAACAAATCAAACTGAGTAGATCGTTTGTCAAGACGCGATTAGAGCGCGCCACCCTCGAAGCAATTCTGACCGAAGCCCGTGCCACTCTCGGCGCGGCTGGTGAGGATCCGGACAGCCAGCTGCTCAAGGTGCAGCGCGGCGCCGACCAATGGACGCTTCCAGACGAACGGCAATTCCTGGCCGAGATTGGCAACGGATACTCGTCATATCACGCCTGGATCAAGTGGGGTTCCAAGGGTTCACTCGATCTCTTCTACGCAAGCGACTTCACGATAGAGATAATGGCTCCCGAGCGTACCGCTGTCGAGTCGGTCGCCCAGATGATCGCGCAGAAGCTTGGCGAGGGTGTCGTCGAGTGGGCGCCTGAGGTCCCTCTACGCGTTTTCATTGGCCACGGTCGATCAGGCGCTTGGAATGAACTGAAGCAGCACCTAATCGATATCCACCACATCGAAGTCGAAGCCTACGAAGTCGCTGCGCGGGGCGGATACACGATCCGCGAGGTGCTGGATTCGATGCTTCGTAGTTCCACGTTGGCGTTCCTCGTGATGACCGCCGAGGACGCACAGGCGGATGACACCATGCGCGCTCGCCAGAACGTGGTCCACGAGGTGGGGCTGTTCCAGGGGCGCCTTGGATTCAGCCGTGCCGTAATCCTCAAGGAGGCTGGAGTCGAGTTGTTCTCCAATGTGGATGGAGTTCAGTACATCGAGTTCTCCGCGGGAAACATCCGGGAGTGCTTCGGTGACGTCCTCGGAGTCATCAACCGAGAGTTTCCTGCCCTCCGACGCTCGCGCCCCTTGACTTGAAGTGGCAACGTTACTCGGGGGGGCAACCTAGCCACCTACGGTACTGTCACGCCTGCCCACGGTGCTCGCGCCAGACTCGGGCGTGGATTCGATACCGGAGGCCTCGGCGGTGGAGCGTGCCTGGTCCACCCGCTCCGACGCGCGGGCTTGACCCGCGCAGGTGCGGGGGCACCTTAGTCAGCACCTCACGAGGTAGCGGGCTGACGGCGCGCGTGGAGCCGCGATGCTGAGGGTCTCGGGTGGATGCCAGGCCACTGAAGCCGTACGGGCGAGGCGTTGACGCTGTCGGTGGCGTGCGCGGCACCTTGGCGCGGCGCGAGAGCCACAGTGGCTCCGACTCTGGTGGGTAAGTGGACGGGGCGCTCCCGACAATGGAGTGCCTCTGTGCACGCGTAGTCGCGTTCAGCGGCAAGTGGCCGCGCGCGACGTCGACCTCACGCGGGCCCGTTCAGGCTGTCCGCATGCGCGGCGTGAGCCGCACCTCCGGCATGGGCGGCGCGGGGATGCGAGTGTCGTGGCCAGGGACCTCCGCGAACCTCCCGGTGCGCCCGTTCCAGTCGTGCCACGCGGCCACGATCTCGTCGTGGGTGCGGCCCACGAAGTTCCACCACATCACCAGCGCGTCAGGAAACGGCTCGCCCCCGAGCAGCGCCACGGTGGCGCCCGCCGCGGAGCTCAGCGTGATCTCGGTGCGGTCCGTGCCCAGGTAGAGGATGCCGTCCGGGGGAGGGGCGCCGAGGGTCCCAGTGGTATCGGCCACCGTTCCGTCCGCCACCTCGATGTCACCCGAAACGGCCACCACGCCGTGCTCCCACTCGGGATTCAGCGGCACCCGGACGGTCGAGCCCGCCGGAATCGCGATCTCGGCACCTACGATCGGCGTGTACGTCGTCGCGGGCGACTCCACGCCCGCCAGCACGCCCATGATGACGGTGGCCACGGCATCGTCCCCGCGCAGCGCGCGCAACCCCACCGTCGGCAGAGACGCGTGTGTCTCGAAGCCCGGCGCGCTGTGGCGCGCCTCCTCGGGGAGCGCGACCCAAAGCTGGAGCGCGTCGAGCGGCGCCGGGTCCTCGCCCAGGGAGTACTCGGAGTGCGCGATCCCGTGGCCGCTCGTCATGAGGTTGAGTGCGCCGCGGCGCAGCACCACGTCCGAGCCGAGCCCGTCGCGGTGGCGCACCTCTCCCACGAGCGGCCACGTCACCGTCTGCAGCCCGATGTGCGGGTGCGGCTCAACGCGCATCACGGCCTCCTGCGGGCCGAACCTGTCGAGGAAGCACCACGCCCCGATGGTCGGCAGTCCGCGCTGCGGGAGCGACCGGCGCACCTTCATGGCGCGCAGGCCGCCCAGCGGCACCTCGCGCGCCTCGAGCGTGAGCGCCATCGGGCCGGGGCGGGTCATGACTCGGGCCACTCCACGCGTGCCCCGGGGACGTCGTGGCGGCGCAGGTAGCGCGCCATGAAGGGGCACAGGGGGACGATGCCCTCGCCGCGGGCGGCGGCATCCTCCAGGGCGCCCTTCGCGAGCGTGGTGCCGAGGCCCTGGCCCTCGAAGGCGCCGTCGATCTCGGTGTGGGTGAAGACGGCCCGACCCTCGCGCAGGCGGAACTCCGCGAAGCCGGCGAGCGCGCCGTCGACCGTGATCTCGTAGCGCGACCGCTCGTCGCTGCGGGTGACCTCGACGGTCATCAGGCCCTCCTGGGATCGAATGGGTCGTCATCGGCGCTGCGGAGCGAGCCGCCCGTCGCCAACTTCATCATGTCGGAGTCGAGCGAGATGTCGAGCTCGGTGCCCCCCGCGGAGCCGTACGTGTGCTGGTAGGCGCCCCAGGCATCGTCCCTCACGGAGCGCGCGAAGCCGGACTCCATGAGGAGGACCAGCTCGCGTGCGGCGCGGTCGATGCGTGTGCCGAGCGCGGCGTCCGTCCAGTCCTCGGTCGAGGCGAACAGGCTGGTCGGCACGGGCAGCGTGCGCAGGTAGGCGAACAGCGAGCGCATCTCCTGGTCGACCACGAGCGCGTGACGTGCCGTGCCCGCCGTCGCCGCGAGGATGACGGGCTTGCCGATCAGGAGGTCGTTGTCGAGCACCTGGAAGAAGCTCGTGAACAGCCCGGACGCGCCGGCCTTGTACACCGGCGCCGCCGCGATGATCGCGTCCGCGGCGAGCAGGGCGTCCACGGCGCGCGTGAACTTGGCGCCCAACAGCTGGTTGGACATCGCGGCCGGGAGCTCGGGCAGGAGCTCGCGCAGGTCGACGGTGGTGACGCTCACGGCGTGACCGTGCTCGCGGGCGAGGGAGGTCACGCGCTGCGTGGCGCGGTCGGCGAGCAGGCGGGTCGACGAGGGATCGGAGACGCCGGCGCTCACCACGACAAGGCGGAAGTCGGTCATGAGGGGTCCTTTGCGGGGTCGGCAAGAAGCTTGAGGGAGAGGGACTCGAGGAGTAGTAGCTCGTCGTCGGTGAGCCGGGAGGTGAGCGCCGCGGCGACCGCTGCGCCGTGGCCGCGGCCCACGCGACGCTGGACGGCACGCCCGGCATCGGTGAGCGACAGGTGGGCGGCGCGGGCGTCGGACGGATCCGCGCACCGCGCCACCAGCCCGCGCTCGACCAGCCGGTCCACCAGGCGGGACAGTCCCGGCTGGCTGAGCACCACGTGCCTGCCCAGGTCGCCCAGGCGCTGCGGGGTGTCGCACTTGGAGAGCGTGTAGAGGACGTCGTATTCGCGCATCGACAGGTCCTCCCACACGTCGTCCGCCGCGAACTGGCGCATGAGCGTCCCGTGTGCGCCGAGCGCGGCCTCCCACGCGTCGTTGGCCAGGCGCGTGCGGCCCCGAGTGGGGGCCGCGTCCCGGGTGGGGGCCGCGTCCCGAGCGGGTGTCGCGAGCGAGGTGGTCATGACGTGCTCCCTAGAGGCTCGGGTACGCGGAGACCTCGGTCTCCGAGTCCTGGTACGGCGAGCCGCCCGTGACGTTGTCGCCGCGGTTGGCGTTGGGGCGCGGCTGGCGCGGCTCGGCGTCGCCGTACTTGGCGCGCACCAGGTCCGCGTGCGACGGCGGGTTCGACGGGGCCTCGGGGTCGCGACGCGCCTCGAGCTCCGCGCGCAGCACCGGCACCACGTGCTCGCCCAGCAGGTCGAGCTGCTCGAGGACGGTCTTGACGGGCAGGCCCGCGTGGTCGACCAGGAACAGCTGGCGCTGGTAGTCCCCGAAGGCGTCGCGGAAGGTCAGCGTCTTGTCGATGACTTCCTGCGGGCTGCCGACGCTCAGCGGCGTCATCTCCTCGAAGTCCTCCATCGTGGGGCCGTGGCCGTAGACGGGGGCCTCGTTGAAGTACGGGCGGAACTGGTCGTGGGCGTCCTGCGAGTTCTTCGCGATGAAGGCCTGACCGCCGAGCCCCACGATCGCCTGCTTGCGCGTGCCGTGGCCGTAGTGCTCGAAGCGCTGGCGGTAGAACGTGATGAGGCGCTTGTAGTGCTCCTTGGGCCAGAAGATGTTGTTCGCGAAGTAGCCGTTGCCGTAGAACGCGGCCTGCTCGGCGATCTCGGGGGTGCGGATCGAGCCGTGCCACACGAACGGCGGGACGTCGTCCAGCGGACGCGGCGTCGAGGTGAAGCCCTGCAGCGACGTGCGGAACTGGCCCTCCCAGTCGACCACGTCCTCGCGCCACAGGCGGTGGAGCAGGTTGTAGTTCTCGAGCGCGAGCGGCAGGCCCTGGCGGATGTCCTGGCCGAACCACGGGTACACGGGCGCGGTGTTGCCGCGGCCCAGCATGAGGTCCATGCGTCCCTTGGTGAGGTGCTGGAGCATCGCGTACTCCTCGGCGAGGCGCACCGGGTCGTTGGTCGTGATGAGCGTGGTGCTCGTGGTGACCGTGAGCTTCTCGGTGAGCGCGCCGATGTGGCTCAGCAGCGTCGTGGGCGAGGAGCTGAAGAACGGCGGGTTGTGGTGCTCGCCGATCGCGAAGACGTCGAGGCCCACCTCCTCCGCGTGGACCGCGATCTTCACGATCGCGTCGATGCGCTCCGCCTCCGAGGGCGTGTAGCCGCTGACCGGGTCACGCGTGATGTCCGAGACGGACATGATGCCGAACTGCATGGTGTGCCTCCTGGGGATCCGTTCGGCTCGGGGGAGCCGCTGCTGGCGATTATATGCGTACGCATGTAATAACGCGAGGGGGCGGGTTTCATTCCCCGCGGGCGCGGGGCCGGCAGGGGGACGATGCCGGGGATGGGTGGTCGGGACGTCGGGCCCGGGCCTTGCTGCTGGCTGACTTGATAAAGTCATCATATGGAAACCGGACGGCCGCTCAACGAGGTCAAGGCGGACCTCTTCAAGGGTCTCGCTCATCCCGTGCGCATCAGGGTGCTCGAGCTGCTCGCCGAGTCGCCCGAGCGCACGGTGGCCGACCTCCTCGCTCACACCGGACTCGAGGCCTCGCACCTTTCTCAGCACCTCCGGGTGCTGAGGGGTTACGGGCTGGTCGCGTCCGAGCGGCGCGCGTCGAGCGTGTCGTATCGGCTCGCGCACGCCTCGGTCGCGGACCTCCTCGACGCGGCACGGCTGCTCCTGGGTGACGTGCTCGCGGAGCGTCGCGCGCTCGCGGACCTTCACGACGCCCACCTCGACGCCGCTCGCTCATGACCGCGGTCGGATGGCGTGCGCTGCTGCCGTCGCGCGCGGACTACGCGGGGCTGCGAGGATCCTGGCGCGCCGATCTCCTGGCGGGAGTGACGGTCGGAATCGTGGCGCTTCCCCTCGCGCTCGCCTTCGGGGTGTCCTCGGGTGCGGGCGCGGAGGCGGGACTCGTCACGGCGATCGTCGCGGGCGTCGTCGCAGCCGTCTTTGGCGGCTCGCCGGTCCAGGTGTCCGGGCCCACCGGCGCGATGGTCGTGGTGCTCGCGCCCGTGCTCGCGGCGCGAGGCGCGACTGCGCTCGCGCTCGTGACCGTGCTCGCGGGTGTCATGGTGATCGCGCTCGGCGTGTCGCGGCTGGGCCGGCTCGTGGGCCTCATCCCGTGGCCCGTCCTCGAGGGCTTCACGCTCGGCATCGCGATCATCATCTTCCTGCAGCAGGTGCCCGCGGCGATCGGGGTTCCGGCCGGCGGTCACGGCTCCAACGCGGCGGCGGCCGCGGTCGATGCGCTGCTCGACGCGCGCGTCGAGACGGCCTGGCCCGCGCTCGCGATGGCGGCCGCCGTCGCTGCCATCATGGTCGTGATGCCGCGCCTCACTCGTGCGGTGCCGGGGTCGATCGTTGCGGTCGTGGTGGTGTCGGTCGCCGCGGTGACCGCGGACGCCGCGGGCCTCTTCGCCGCCCCCGTCCCGAGCATCGGCGCACTGCCCGCGGGACTCCCCGCGCCCGGCCTCGCGCTCCCGACCCTCGCGGAGGTGACGTCCTTGCTGGCGCCCGCCGCGACCATCGCGGCGCTCGCGGCGATCGAGTCGCTGCTCTCGGCGCGCGTGGCCGCGTCCCAGACCGGGGGCGGCTACGACGCGGATCGCGAGCTCGTGGGTCAGGGGCTCGCCTCAGTCGCAGCCGGACTGTTCGGGGGCATGCCCGCGACCGGGGCGATCGCGCGGACCGCGGTCAACGTCCGGGCGGGGGCGCGCACGCGGCTCGCGGCCGTGGTGCACGGCGTGGTGCTGCTCGCGGTGGTGGCGGTCGCGTCCGGCGTGGTGTCGCGGATTCCGCTTGCCGTGCTCGCGGGGGTGCTCATGGTGACGGCCATCTCGATGGTGCACCGGCGCACGGTCGCGGCCGTGATGCGGGGCTCGCGGCAGGGTGCGGTGGTGTTCGTCCTCACCGCGATCATCACGGTGAGCGTGGACCTCATCTATGCGGTCGGAATCGGGATGGCCGTGGCGGCCTTCCTCGCGCTGCGCGCGGTGTCGAACTCGGCGGGCGTGCACCGGGAGGAGCTGCCCGGCGGCGCGCACGCCGGCGACGAGTGGATCGCGTTGCTCCGCCTCGACGGGGCGCTGTTCTTCGGCGCGGCCGAGCGCGTGCTCGAGCGCGTGTCGCGCGTCGAGGGCGCGCGCGTGGTGATCCTGCGCATGTCGCAGGTCGACCTGCTCGACGCGACCGGCGCGCAGCTGCTGGCCGAGGTCATCGCGAGCCTGCGCCGCCAGGGCGTGACGGTGCTGCTCAAGGGGATCCGGCCCGAGCATCGGCGCGTGCTGCTCCATGCGGGCGCGCTCGAGGAGCCGCGCGTGGGGGAGACAGTGTTCGAGACGCTCGACGGCGCGGTGGCGCGGGCCAGGGAACTGGTCGCGGGCTGAGGAGTCACCTGGAGGGTGCCGGAACCCGGCGGCCCTCCATCGCACCCGCGAGCGCCACGACCAAGAGTCCGAAGACCGGCACGAGGGTGAGTCCCACCCGGAGGCTGGTCGCGTCGGCGATCGCGCCGACCACCGGCGGCGAGAGCAGGAACGCGAGGCGCAGGAGCCACGACAGCATGGTGAGTCCGGTGCCTGCACGTAGCCCCGGCAGGCGGTCCGCAGCGTGCATCGCGCCGGGAATGAGCGTGGCGATGCCGAAGCCCGCCGCGCCGAATCCCAGCACGGTGCCCCACGAGGTGGGAATCGCGAGCGCGAGCCCCATGCCGACCGCGACGAGCGCGCCGCCCCAGCGGGCCACCGCGCGCTGGCCCCAGCGGTCGACCATGCGGTCGCCGAGGAGGCGCCCCACGAACTGGAAGCCCTGGAGAGAGACGAAGGCGAGGGCGGCGAACGTCGCGCCCGCGAGGAGCTCGTCGCGCAGGTAGATCGCGGACCACGTGGCCGCGGCGTCCTCGGCCCAGCCGCCCGCGAGCGCGATGACCGTGAGCGCGCCGAGCAGGCCCCACGTGCGCACCGGGATGCGCCGCAGGGGCACGTGCTGAGGATGGGGGAGTGCGGTCTCGTCGGCGCCCTCTTCGCCCGCGTGCTGCGGTTCGGGGCCCGCGAGCAGCATCGGATACGCGACGGCATTTGCCGCGAGGACCAGCACCAGCCCACCGAGGAACTGCCACGGCACCGCGACCCCAAGCCCGGCAGAGAGGCCGCCGATGAGGCCGCCCGCGACAGCGCCGATCGACCACAGCGCGTGGAACGCGTTGAGGATCGATCGCCCGTAGAGCCGCTGCACTCGCAGGCCGTGCGCGTTCTGCGCGACGTCGACCCACGCGTCAGTCACGCCCACCACGAACAGCGCCGCGCCGAAGGTCCACACGTTGGGCGCGAGGCCCGCGGCGAGCATGGCGGCCGCCGAGAAGACCATCGTCACGGTCGCGACCCGCGACGACCGGAAGCGCCGGATCATCGCGGCCGCCGTGAGGCCGAGCGCGAGCGCCCCGATCGGCCACATCGCCATCGCGATGCCGAGCGTCCCGTAGGAGACGCCCAGCTGGTCGCGCAGCTCGGGCACGCGCGGGGCGAATCCGCCCAGCACGATTCCGTTGGTGAAGAAGATGATCGAGACGCCCACGCGCGCGCGGCGCAGGTGGACCGGAACGGCGGTCGACACGGTTTCTCCTACATCGGGCCGGAGGGCGGGTTCATGGGCAGGCTGGGCTCGAGGCGGTCCGCCGCGCGGCGCGTCGAGAGCGCCCCGGCGAGCGCCACGATGAGCAACCCGGCCGCGGTGACCAGCAGCAGGCCCACGCGCAGGCTCGAGGCGTCCGCGATGGCCCCCACGACCACGGGCGACAGCATGAAGCCCAGCCGCAGCGCCCAGCTGAGGATCGCGAGTCCGGTGCCGGCCCGGAAGCCGGGGAGCTCGTCGGCCGCGTGCATCGCCACCGGAATCGTGGCGGCGACGCCCAGGCCCGCAAGGCCGAAGCCGACGATCGTGAGGGGCACGGAGGGCCACGCGAGCGCGACGCCCATCCCGACGGCCGTGATCGCGCCGCCCACACGGATGACGAGTCGCGCGCCGTAGCGGTCGATGAGCCGGTCGCCCACGAGCCGGCCCACGAAGTGCATCGCCATGAGCGCGACGAAACCGAGCGAGGCGAGCGTGGGCCCGGCCAGGAGCTCGTCCTGGAGGTAGCTCGCGGACCACGAGATGCCGGCATCCTCGACCCACGCGCCCGCGATCGCGATGAGTCCCAGCAGCGCGAGCGCGAGCCACGTGCGCGCGGACACCTTGGGGAAGGCGCGCGCGTGGGCGTCGCTCGCGGCGGCAGGCTGGGGATCGGCGCCCTTGAGGAGCAAGCGCGCGCAGCCGAGGTTGATGATCACGACGATGACCGCGACCACGCCCAGGTGGGTCGCGACCGGGATCCCGAGCCCGGCCGCGGCGCCGCCCATGAGTCCGCCGACCGCCGCTCCCACGCTCCACATGCCGTGGAACGCGTTGAGGATCGACCGGCCGTACTCGCGCTGGACGCGCAGCCCGTGGGCGTTCTGGGCGACGTCGACGATCGAGTCGATCGCCCCCACCGCGAACAGCACGGCGGCGAACACGATGCCGTGGGGCGCGAGGCCCACGAGGAATGCCGCGATGCCCATCGCGATCATGGTGGTCACGCCGACCATGCGCGAGGAGTAGCGGCGGATGATCGCGGCGGCCGTGAGGCCCACGACGAGCGCGCCGAAGCCGCTGAACGTCAGCGCGATCCCGAACTCGCCGTAGCTGAGCCCGATCGTGCGCCTGATCTCGGGATAGCGCGGCGCGAGGTTGGCCCAGATGAGCCCGTTGGTCATGAACAGCAGCGTCACGCCCAGGCGCGCGCGCCTGAGCTCGGGCGTCACCGCCGCGGCGGAGGTCACGCTCACGCGGTGACCTCGAGGTCACCGACCAGGAGGTCCGCGAGGCGCGAGGACGGGCCCACGAGCACCTGGAAGGCTCCCGGCTCGACCACGCGCTCGCCGCGCGCGGTGACGATGCTGCACGCCGCGACGGGGATGCGCACCGTCGCGTCGACCGACGCTCCGGGGGCGACCTCGACCTGCGTGAAGCCCTTGAGTTCGCGGTCCGCCCAGGTGGCCGAGCTGGTGACGTCGCGGATGTATGCCTGCACCGTCTCGAGCATAGGGCGAGCGCCGGTGTTGGTGAGCGTCACGGTCGCCTCGATCTCGCCGTCGAGGCCCAGCGTCGACTCCGCGAGGCGCAGGTTCGCGAACTCGATCGTGGAGTACGAGCGGCCCTCGCCGAAGACCCAGCGCGGCTCCTGCGTGAGGTCCGCGTAGCGGTAGCCGTGCTGCGCGTCGATCTGGTTGTAGAACGTGGGCTGCTGGCCCACGTGACGCGGCCACGAGATCGGCAGCCGGCCGCTGGGCTCGATCGCGCCGAACACGAGCTCCGCGACGGCGGTGCCTCCGGCCATGCCGGGGTTGGCCGCCCACACGATCGCGGCGGCGCGCTCGGCGGACGCGGGCAGCACGTGCGGCTTCGACGCGAGGATCACGAGCACCACCGGCGTGCCCGTCTCGACCAGCGCATCGAGCAGCGCGACCTGGCCGCCCAGCAGCTCGAGGGTCGCGGTGGACTTGCCCTCGCCCACGAGCTCGATGCGATCGCCCAGCACGGCGACCACGGCATCGGCCCCTCGCGCCACCTCGACGGCCTCCGCGATCATGGCCTCGTCGGGCCCCACGGGGAACGCGATGTGGGGGCGCGGCTGGCCGTCGGGGAAGAACGCGCCCTTGGGGTCGGGGCCGGTCGTGATGATCTCGGCGCCGCGCGCGTACGTCACCTCGGAGCCGGCGGGCGCGAGAGCGCGCAGCCCGTCGAGCACGGTGGTGATCATCTCGCGGGGGTGGCCCTCGGTGAGCCAGTCCGCCTGGCCCGATGCGCCCGCCCAGTCGCCCAGCGTGGTGTGCTCGTCGTCGGCGTTGGGGCCCACGACCGCGAGGCGCAGCGGGCGGTCGGCGGGCAGGGGCAGCGTGCCGTCGTTCTCGAGCAGCACGAGCGAGCGGCGCGCGACCTCGAGATTGAGGGCACGATGCGCGGGGCTCGCGATCACCTCGGCCTGACGCGCGGTGTCGGCGAAGCGGGGGTCCTCGAACAGGCCGAGGTCGAACTTCAGGGTGAGGATGCGCGCGACGGCCTGGTCGATCCGCGACTCCTCGAGCAGACCCTGCGCGACCGCCTCCTGCGCGCCCTCGAAGAACGCGGGCGTGGTCATGATCATGTCGTTGCCCGCGTTGACGGCGGCTGCGGCCGCCTGCGCGTAGTCGGGGAACAGGCGCTGCTCGCGCACCAGGTTGCCCACGTTGTCCCAGTCGGTGATGAGGGTTCCCGTGTAGCCCCACTCGTCGCGCAGGACGTCGTTCAGCAGCCACTCGTTGATCGTGATCGGCACGCCATCCGTCGACTGGTAGCCCAGCATGAAGGTCGCGCAGCCCGCGCGCGCCATGCGCTCGAACGGCGGCAGGTACCACGAGCGCAGCTTGCGCCGCGAGATGTCGGCCTCCGACGCGTCGCGGCCGCCCTGGGTCTCGGAGTAGCCCGCGAAGTGCTTCGCGGTCGCAAGGATCGCGGTGCGGTCGCCCAGGCCCTCACCCTGGTAGCCGCGCACCATCGCGGCACCCAGCTCGCCCAGCAGGTACGGGTCCTCGCCGAAGGTCTCCGACACGCGCCCCCAGCGCAGGTCGCGCGCGATGCACAGCACGGGGGAGAAGGTCCAGTGAATGCCGGTCGCTGCCACCTCGACCGCGGTGGCCCTCGCGACCCGCTCGAGCAGGTCGGGGTCGAACGTCGCGGCCATGCCCAACTGGGTCGGGTAGATCTCCGCGCCCTTGAAGAACGAGTGGCCGTGGATGCAGTCCTCGCCGATCAGCAGGGGGATGCGCAGCCGGGTCTGCTCGACCAGCGCATGCGCCTGCTCGAGGCGCTCGGGGGAGGCGTGCAGGATCGAGCCCACGTGCAGCTTCTCGATGAGGTGGGGGACGCCGTCATAGGTGTGCATCTGCATCATCTGCCCCACCTTCTCGGGCAGCGTCATGCGGTCCAGCAGGTCCGCGACGCGCTCGGACGTGGGGAGGGTGGGGTCGAGGTAGGCGGCGGTCACGCTGGTTCCTTGTCTCACGGCGGTGGAAGAGGGGTGGTACTTTCCTCAAGTTCTACCACATGGTAAAACAGTTCTCGAAACGATGCGACGGGCGGCCGATGCGGCGCCGAGGAGGGTGAGATGGTGGCGGCTCGCGAGTTGTCGGACAAGGGCGCCGAGACTCGCACGCTCATCCTCGACACGGCGATGGAGCTGTTCGCGACCCAGGGCTACCTGGGGACCTCGGTGCGCGAGGTCGCGGCCCGCTGCGGGCTCACGCATCCGGCCCTCATCTATCACTTTCCCGCGAAGGCCGACCTCCTGATGGAGGTGCTGCGCCGGCGCGACGACACCGAGGGCCGCGAGGTGCACCTCGATGATCTGCGCGGCACGGAGGTGCTCGATCACCTGGTCGAGACGGCGCGGCGAAATGCCGGCCGGCGCGGGATCGTCGAGCTGTACGCGACGCTGTCGGCCGAGGCCTCCACGCGGGCCCACCCCGCTCACGACTACTTTGTCGAGCGCTACGAGGGGCTGCGCGACCGGCTCACCCGCGCCTACGCGCAGGCCGTCGAGGACGGGCGGATGCGGGCCGGGATCGAGCCGACCGTGGCCGCGACGCAGGTGATCGCGCTCATGGACGGCCTCCAGGTGCAATGGCTCCTCGACCCGAGCGTCGACATGGTCGGCGCACTGGCCGCCCACCTCGCAAGCCAGCGGGCGTGACCGGGCGGGCGCGGCATCGTCCCTCGTCAGGGGTTGTTTTGCGACAGGTGGACAACTGTTTCGAAAGGTCGGGACCGAGGTCCCGTGAGAGGTAGGTGATGCGTCAATAGTCTCGTTCCCACGTGCTATCCCCAGCACGGAGGGCCCCCGGCCCATCCAAAGGAGCAGACTCATGGCAGACAACACTTCGACCGCGGAGCCCGCGGTCTCGACCCGCAGCAACCTCGGCTGGAAGCTGCTGAGCATCACGCGCATCGCGCTGGGCTTCTACTTCCTGTGGGCCTTCCTCGACAAGATGTTCGGGCTCGGCCGCTCGGTGTGTTCGATCAAGGATGACGCCGGCGTCATCACGGGCACCGACTACTTCTGCGACTCCGCCTGGATCAATGGCGGTCGCGTCACCGAGGGCTACCTGGTCTACGGCGGCAACCCCACCAGCCCGTTCCACGACTTCTTCGTGAACCTGGGCGGCCAGGCCTGGACCGACGTCCCGTTCATGCTCGGCCTGCTGGGCGTGGGTCTCGCGCTCATGCTCGGCATCGGCACCAAGGTGGGTGCCTGGTCCGCCGGCGCGATGCTGGTCTTCATGTACCTCACGCAGATGTGGCCCGGCACCAACCCGATCCTCGACGAGCACCTCATCTACGCCGTCGCGATCGCCGCGATCGTGCTGGTGGAGCTCGAGCGCCAGGACATCGGCCTCGGCTCGTGGTGGCGCAAGCTGGCGATCGTGAAGAAGAACGCCTGGCTCGTGTAGTTCACACGCGGACATCGGCGCCCCGGCGGGCTTCCCGCCGGGGCGCCGTGCCGTGTGACGGCATTCCCGGCGGCGGGCGTGTTTCCAGCGACGATGCGGGACCCGGGGCTACGGTGGAGGGGCGGACAACGACGTCCGTTGCGTCATCGGACCATCCCATCTCACCGGGAGGCACTCATGACCACCAGCGACACCGCCGTAGCGGCGACTCGCAGCCGAGCCGGATGGGTGCTGCTGAGCATCACCCGCATCGCGCTTGGCTTCTACTTTCTCTGGCCCTTCCTCGACAAGCTCATCGGGCTCGGCTACTCCGTGTGCCGCCAAGAGGACAACTCGATCGAGGTCATGTGTGATCGCGCATGGCTGTCGGGTGGCCACGTCACCGAGGGCTACCTCGGATCCGCGACCGGTCCGCTCGCGGACTTCTACGCCGACCTCGGCACCCAGCGGTGGACCGACTGGGTCTTCATGATCGGTCTGCTCGGCATCGGGCTCGCGCTCATGCTCGGGATCGGCACCAAGATCGCGGCGTGGGCCGCTCCCGCGATGCTGCTCATGATGTACACGTCGCATCTGTGGCCCACGACCAACCCGTTCCTCGACGATCACATCATCATGGCCCTCGCGATCCCCGCGATCGTGCTCGTCGAACTCGAACACCAATCGATCGGGCTCGGGCGGTGGTGGCGGCGCGTCGTCGGCGACCGTCGCTGGCTGATCTAGGCCTCGGCGCCCCACGCGCGGGTGGCGGCCCCGCCTCCACCCGCTCCGTGGCGGCGGGCCGTGCCGCCGCGACGGGCCACCCGGCTCGCGCGGCGCTCGGCCTGAAGCTCGCGCGCCACGACCATCGTCACCTGGGGGATGAGGTCCCTGCTGCGCTTGAGCGCCCACGGCAGCCCGTTGACCGCGAGCCACGCCGCGACGGCCGCGCGGCTCGGCGGCCGCGGCGGTGCCGGCGTGTCGTGGAGGCGCGGCCACTCGTCCTCGAGCGCGGACGCCGCGGCCCCTGCGAGGGCCCGATGCCCGAGCGGCGAGGGGTGGATGCGGTCGATGTGCCACGCGCGACGCCCCAGCGACGCGAGCAGGGTCGCGCCGTCGATCACGTCGACGTCGGTGTGCTCGACCGCGCGCGCGATCGCGGCATTCGCCTGACCGATCCGCCGGGCCATCGCCTCCGCGACCGCGCGCGGGGCGACGTCGAACAGGCCGATCCTGTCGAGAGAGACGGTGACGATCCTGCGGCCGGGACGCTCGAGACGGTCCACTGCCTCGCCCAGCGCGAGCTCGACCTCGATGGGGGAGAAGTCGCCCCTCAGCACGTCGTTGCCGCCCACCGTGAGCAGCACCACGTCCGGGCGCTCCATGAGCGCGCGCGGCACCTGGGTCGCGAGCATGTCGCGCGCCCGCGCACCATTGGCGGCCAGGTTGGTGAAGTGGGAGGCGCCCAGCGAGCGCGCGGCGAGCGCCGCCCAGCCCACGTCTCCCCGTGAGCGCTGCACGCCGTCGCCCACGCCCAGCGTGATCGAGTCGCCCAGCGCCACCACTCGGGGTCCGCTCATGCCGTCCTCCTCACCGTGTCCCCGCGAGTGCGCTCGCGTGGATCGCGCGCATCCTCGCCACCGTGGTCTCCCACGGGAAGCACTCCGCCCGGGCCCGCGCGGCGAGCCGACGCTCCCGGCCGTCCCTCGCGAGCAGCGTCTCGACGGCATCGGCGAATCCCACGGGCGTGCCCGCGGCGGCGACACCGGACTCGGCGATTACCTCGGGCAGCGCGGATGCCGCGTTGACCACGGCGGGCGTGCCCGAGGCGAGGCCCTCGAGGGCGGCGAGGCCGAACGTCTCGATGGGCCCGGGAGCGAGGAGTACGTCCGCGGTCGCGAGCAGCGACGCGAACGAGCGCCTGTCGCCCACGAATCCCAGGAAGTCGACGGGGAGGCCGCGCGCGCGGCGGCGCAGGTCGCGATCGAGCGGGCCGGCGCCAGCGACCACGAGCCGCACGGCCCGGCCGCGGCGCGTGAGCTCGCGGACCGCGTCCACGGCGAGGTCGGGCCGCTTCTCGGGGGAGAGCCGCGAGGCCATCACGAGCAGGGTCTCGCGGTCGGCGGCGAGAGCACGGCGCGCGAGGGCGCTCGCATGGCGCGGGTGGAACGTGTCGAGGTCGACCCCGAGCGGTACCGTCTCGACCGTCGCCCCTGCGCGGCGCAGCTCCTCGCCCGCGTACGACGTGGTGGCGACCAGGGTGTCGAAGCGGGAGGACAGCCCGCGCGTGTGCGCCCTCGCGAGCGGGGCGACCAGGGGCGACAGGGCGCGCGGGAGCGCGGAGGCGAGCACGCCATCGGCGCGCTCGTGGGCCGTGAAGGTCGCGACGATGCCGCGCCCGCGGGCCCACGCGCCCAACCGCGCGAGCGTGGTGCGGTCCGAGACCTCGAGCACGTCGGGGGCGAAGTCCGTGAGCGCGTCGCGCACCGCACCCACGCGGGTGATGACGCGATAGCCGCCCGATCCTGGCAACACGGGGCTGTGGAGCGTGACGACGCGACCGTGGGCGGTGAGCGTGTCCGAGTCCTCGTCTCCCGGCACGATCAGCAGTACCGTGTCGCCGCAGTCCTGGTAGCCGCGGCCCAGCGCGCGCAGCGCGGTGCGTAGCCCGCCCGAGCGTGGGCCGTAGAAGTTGGCCACCTGCGCGATTCTCATCGCGTCGCCGTTCCTGTGGTCGTGCCCGACGTTGCGCGCGCCGCGATCGCGGACTCGTAGTGGTCGACGAGAGCCTCGCAGACCCGCGGCCACGTGCGCCCCTCGACGGAGATGCGCGCGTGAGCGCCCTGGATGAGCCGCAGGTCCGTGTCCTCGACCAGCATCGCGACCGCGGCCTCCATCCGGTCGAGCCGGCCGGGCTCGTAGAGGAAGCCGTTCGAGCCGTGGTCGATGAGGTCGATCGGGCCGCCGCGGCGCGGGGCGATCACCGGCACGCCCGAGGCCAGCGCCTCCTGGACGGACTGACCGAACGTCTCGAGCTCTCCCGGGTGCACCATGACGTCGAGGCTCGCGACCGCGCGCGCCAGTTCCCCGCCGCCCAGGAAGCCGGCGAACTCCGCAGACGGCATGAGGCGGCGCAGCCGTGCCAGCTCGGGGCCCTCGCCGATGACGACCAGCCGCACTCCCGGCAGGCGCGCGATCCGGGCGAGGTCGCCCACGCGCTTCTCGTTCGCGAGCCGGCCCACGTAGCCGACCACGACCTCGCCGCGCGGCGCCCACCTGGCGCGCAGGGCATCGTCCCGATGCGCGGGGGAGAAGCGCGTGGTGTCGACGCCGCGCGGCCACAGCCGCAGCCGCTCGACGCCCATGTCCTCGAGCTGGCTCATCGCGGCGGTCGAGGGCGCGAGGGTCACGTCCGCGGCCGAGTGGATGGCGCGCACGCGGGCCCACAGCAGGGGCTCGCCCCACGGGGCGCGGTAGGCCGCGGCGTACGAGGGGACATCGGTCTGATAGATCGCGACCGTGGGCAGCCCCGCATCCGCCGCGGCCCTCACGGCCGCCCAGCCGAGCATGAATGGCGAGGCGAGGTGCACCACGTCGGGGGCGTGGGCCTCGAGGAGTCGGGTGACGCCGCGGACGCTCGACAGCGCGACGCGGACGTCGCGATAGCCGGGCCAGCCGACGGCGGGGACGTGGACCACGGGAGCGCCCGCGACGGCGTCCGGAGCACCGGGCGCCTCGGGGGCGATGATGACCGCCTCGTCGCCGCGGGCGGCGAGGTGATCGAGCACTCGCAGCAGCGAGTGGGTGACGCCGTTCGTGTGCGGCAGGAACGACTCTGCGACCAGCGCGACCTTCACGACTGCCAGTCTTCGGGCCGCGGGCGACGGCGCGGTTGCCGCGTGCTGGATGTCGCGTGACGGTCGAGTGACGGTTGGGTGACGGGGGCGCCGGTGCGCGGGGACGATGCCGTGATCGCGGGCCGTGGGAGACTTCTGGCATGCCTCACGCCCCCTCCGGACTCGTCCCCCGCGCGCTCGCGGCACTCGCGACCGTGCTGGCAGTCGCCGTGATCGCCGCCCCTCCCGCCGCGGCGCACGCGGCGCTCGTGGGCTCGACCCCCGCGGAGGGCGACACGGTCTCCACGCTGGAGAGCGTCGAGCTCGAGTTCAACGAGCAGCTGCTCGACATCGGCAACGAGGTCGCGCTCGAGGCCCCTGACGGCACCCGGACGCCGCTCGAGGTCGACGGCGAGGTCACCTCGACGCTCACCGCGATCGTGCCCGACGGCGCGGCGGGCGCGGGAACCAACCTGCTGCACTTCCGGGTGGTGTCCGCCGACGGTCACCCGATCGAGGGCACCGTGACCTTCACATACGCGCCGCCCTCGCCCAGCCCCACGCCGAGCGCGAGCGAGTCGCCCGATGCGAGCGAGGAGCCCACGCCCAGCGCGTCCCCGAGCGAGGTCGCGACCCCGACGCCGTCCGCGACCCCGAGCCCCTCCGCGACCGCGGGCGCCGCCGAAGAAGGGCAGGGCGCGAGCCTGTTGCCGTGGCTCGTCGGAGGAGCCGTGGCCGCCGCAGCCGTCACCGCAATCGCCCTCGCCGCCCGCCGCGGCGCGGATCCGAACGGCCCCGCGGGCCAGCACTAGGGAGTCGCCACGTGACCGAGCCGCAGCTCTCTCCCACCGCGGAGGACTACGTCAAGATCGTGTGGAGCGCGACCGAGTGGAGCGACTCCCGCGTCACGACCAAGCAGCTCGCGGAGCGCCTCGGCGTGTCCGCCCCGACCGTCTCGGAGAACGTCCGCAAGCTGGTGGCCGCCGGGCTGCTCGATCATCGCCCGTACGGCGCGATCACGCTCACCGCGGAGGGCGAGCGCAGGGCGCTCGACATGGTGCGCCGCCACCGCCTCATCGAGACCTTCCTGGTGACGCAGCTCGGCTACGGCTGGGATGAGGTCCACGACGAGGCCGAGGTCCTCGAGCACGCGTGCTCGCCGCGCATGATCGACGCTCTCGACCGGCTGCTGGGACATCCCACCCGCGACCCGCACGGGGACCCCATCCCGAGCGCCGCCGGGCGCATCGTCTCCCTCGACGGCACGAATCTCGCGCACGCGGCGCCCGGAGCGTGGACGGTCGCGCGGCTGTCGGACGCCGATCCGGCGGTGCTACGGGACCTCGCCGCCCTAGGATTGACGGTGGACGCCTCGATCCGGGTCATGGACCCGCCCGACCTCGAGGGCGACCGCGGAATCCTCATCGAAACCGCGGAGGCGACCACCGTCGTCGTCCCGCCCGCCACCGCGTCCGCGGTGTGGCTCGTTCCGCAAGGCATCTCATGACTTCTCTTCCCCCGGCCTCCGAGGCCGGCACCCCGCGCTGGCTGCTGCCGCGCACCGCCCACGCCGCTCACCCCGCGCTCGTGCTCGCCGGATTCGTGGTGGCGGGATTCGGGATCGGGCTGTCGCAGCAGGGCGCGTCGGGAGTGATCCTCGACCAGGTGCGCGGCCTCGACACCACGGTCGACATGATCGGCTGGACGATCGTCACGTACGCGCTGGGCGTCGTCGTGGGTGCGCCGCTGCTCATGGTGGGACTCGCGGCGTGGAATCGCCGGAGGCTGCTGCTCACGATGTCGGGGATCTTCGTGGTGACCTCGGTGGCGACGATGCTCGCTCCCACCGTCGAGTCGCTGCTGGTGATTCGCTTCTTCGCGGGCCTGCCGCACGGCGCGCTGCTAGGAACGGCCTCGTACGTGGGCATGCTCGCGCTGGGTCCCGAGCGTCGCGGACAGGTGATCGCGACCATCATGTACGGCCTCACGGCGGCCGCGGTGCTGGGAGTGCCCGGCATGCAGTGGCTGTCCGAGCTCGCCGGCTGGCGCGTGTCCTACGCCGTGGTGACCGCGGTGGGCATCGCGGGTCTCGCGCTGATGTGGGCGTACGTGCCGTCGATCGCCGGCACCGCGAGCGGTGGCTTCCGCGCCGAGCTGTCGGCGCTGCGCGGCCGCGTGCTGTGGACCGCGATCCTGACCATCACGGTGGGCTTCGCCGGCCTGGGCGCGGTGCAGTCCTACATGGTGCCCCTGCTCGAGGAGACCAACGGCTTCTCGACCGGCACGGTGACCGTGGTGCTCATGCTGTTCGGCGTGGGCATGACGATCGGCGCCTTCGTGGGCGGCAAGCTCACCGACCGCTCGGTGCTGCTCACCGCGCGCGTGGGGATCATCGGCGTCGCGGCGGCGTTGGCCGTGCTGGGCGTCGTGGGAGACAGCGGCTGGCCCGTGGTGCCCGCGCTCATGCTGCTCGGCGTCTTCATCCAGACCTTCTCGCAATCGGGGCAGGCGCACCTCATGGACGCGACCCACACGTCGCCGTCGCTAGGGGCCGCGCTGTCGCATTCCGCGCTCAACGCCGCCACGGTGGTGGGCACCGGCATGGGCGCGATCGTGATCGGGCTCGGCTGGGGATTCGTGGCGCCCGTGTGGTTTGCGCTCGGGCTGTCCGCGATCGCGGTCGTGCTGGTCTTCGTGGGTCCCGGCTACCGCCGCTGAGCGACGGTAGCCGTCAGGGACCGTCGCGCCCACTCGTTACCCTTGGTGCCATGGATCTCCGTCTGGGCACTCGTGGTTCCGCGCTCGCGACGGCACAATCGGGGCAGTTCGCCGATGCGGTGGTCGCGGCGGCCGCCGCGCGCGGCACGTCCGCCGGTGGTGGGGTAGCTGTCGAGTTGGTGACCATCACCACCAAGGGCGACATCGACCGCGGTTCGCTCATCGGCCTGTCGCAGACCGGCGTCTTTGTCACCGCGCTGCGCGAGGCGCTCCTTGCGGGCGAGTGCGACTTCATCGTCCACTCGCTCAAGGACGTCCCCACGCAGCCCTACGAGGGCCTCGAGATCGTCACGATCCCTCGCCGCGAGGACCCCAGGGACGCGCTGTGCACCGACGGCCGCACGCTCGCGGAGCTGCCCGAGGGCGCGCGCGTGGGCACGGGGTCGCCGCGACGCGCGTCGCAACTCAAGGCCATGCGCCCCGACCTCGAGGTGCTCCCGCTGCGCGGCAACGTCGACACGCGCCTGGCGCACGTCGGTGACGACCTCGACGCCGTGGTGCTGGCCGCCGCGGGCCTCAACCGCCTGGGCCGGTCCGCCGACGCGACCGAGCCGCTCGCGGTGACCGCGATGGTGCCCGCCCCAGGTCAGGGTGCGCTCGCGATCGAGATCCGCGAGGACGCGCCCGACGAGCTGCGGGCGCTGCTCGCGACGCTCGACGACCCCGCGACCCGCGCCGCCGTGACCGCCGAGCGCGAGGCGCTGCGCGTGCTCGACGCCGGCTGCGCCGCCCCCGTCGCGGCACACGCCGTGGTGAGCCGCGGCCGCCTCACGCTCCACACGCGCGTCATCAACGAGGACGGCACGCTCGCGCTCAACGAGCGCAACTCCGGAGTCCTCGCGGAGGCCTCGTCGA
This sequence comes from Demequina sediminis, assembly GCF_039545075.1. Lineage (NCBI taxonomy): Bacteria > Bacillati > Actinomycetota > Actinomycetes > Micrococcales > Demequinaceae > Demequina > Demequina sediminis. The sequence continues at coordinate 24,731 of NZ_BAABRR010000014.1, forward strand.
TCGGCCGCTCGAGCGGATTCTCCCTGCTCGGCCGCGGGGCCGAGCGCCTCATGGGGCGCGCGTGAGTCTCGCGGGACGCCGCCTCCTGGTACCCGTGACCGCCGAGCGCACCGCTTTCGCCGACGAACTCGCCGCCGAGGGCGCGCACGTCACGCCCGTGGCGTTCATCGCGATCGAGCCCGCGACGGATCCTGCCGCGCTCGAGTCGGCGACTCTCGCGTGGCTCGCGGGGGAGTACGACTGGATGGCCGTCACGAGCCGCAACGCGGTGCTCGCAATGCAGCGGATCGCCCGCGCGCACGGCCGCGACCTGAGCGAGCCCCAGCCCGCCGCACGGGTCGCGACGGTGGGAGAGGCGACTCGCGCGGTGTGTGCGACGGCCGGACTCGAGGTGGCGCTGGTGCCGGCGTCCCGTGCCGACGCGCGCGGGATCGTCGCCGAGTTCCCCGAGCGCGTCCCCGCGTCGCGTGCGGTGGGCCGCGTGCTGGTTCCCGTGGGCAACCTCGCGTCGCCCGTGCTCGCGCGCGGGATCGCGCGCAAGGGGTGGTCGGTCGATCAGGTCGAGGCGTATCGCACGGTGGATGGCCCGGGCCCGGACGATGCCGTGGTTGCCGGGGTGGCGCGAGGCGCCTCCGGTGGTGGCTTCGACGCGGTGCTGCTCACGTCCGGCTCGGTCGCGGAGCGCTTCGCCGCGGCGTGCCCGACGGTCGCGCCCACGACGCGCATCGTCGCGATCGGTCGCACCACCGAGGCCGGCGCGCGTGCGGCGGGGCTGCGCGTGGACGCCGTCGCCACCGAGCCGACGTACCGTGGAATGCGCGCCGCTCTCGACACCGCGCTGCAGGTCCCAGAGGAGGACGCATGATCTCGCACCGCCCCCGCCGCCTGCGCACCACGCCCGCGATGCGGCGCCTGGTGCGCGAGGTGCGCCCCCACCGCGCGGAGCTCGTGCTGCCCGTGTTCATCCACGAGGACCTCGCCGAGGCCCGCCCCATCGCCTCGCTGCCCGGCGTTTCGCAGCACCCCCTCGCGGACGTGCCGGCGCTGGTCGAGCGCGCGATCGATGCGGGCATCGGCGGCCTCATGCTGTTCGCGATTCCCTCGGTGCGCGACGCGCGAGGCTCCGGCGCGGTGGACCCCGACGGCATCCTCAACCGCGCGATCCGCGCCGCGGCTGACGCCATCGACGGCCCACCCGGCCGCGGCATCGTCCTCATGGCGGACCTGTGCCTCGACGAGTTCACTGACCACGGCCACTGCGGCGTTCTCGCCCCCACGGGAGACGTCGACAACGACGCCACGCTCGACATCTACGCGCAGATGGCGCTCGCCCAGGCCCGCGCCGGGGCGCACGTGTTGGGGCTCAGCGGCATGATGGACGGCCAGGTGGCGGCCGTGCGCGCCGCGCTCGAGGCCGAGGGCTTCACGGACGTCGCGCTGCTGGCCTACGCCGCCAAGTACGCCTCGGCGTTCTACGGGCCCTTCCGCGAGGCCGTCGACAGCCAGCTCGAGGGTGACCGCCGCACGTATCAGCTGGATCCGGCGAACGGCCGCGAGGGGCTGCGCGAGGCCGAGCTCGACGAGCTCGAGGGCGCCGACATCGTTATGGTCAAGCCCGCCCTGCCGTACCTCGACGTGGTCGCGGAGGTCGCGCAGGCGTCCCGCGTTCCCGTCGCGGCGTACCACGTGTCGGGCGAGTACGCCCAGATCGAGGCCGCCGCCGCGCACGGCTGGATCGACCGACGCGCCGCGCACCTCGAGGCGCTCACGTCGATGCGCCGCGCGGGCGCGGACATCATCGTCACGTATGCGGCGCTCGAGCTCGCCGCCTGGCTGGAGGACATGTGAGCACGTACAGCGACCGGGCGCGGGCGATCCTGCCGGGCGGGGTCAACTCGCCCGTGCGGGCGTGGAACGGGGTCGGGGGAGAGCCCGTGCCGATCGCGTCCGCGCACGGCAGCCGCATCACGGACGCCGACGGCCGCGAGATGATCGACCTGGTCGCCTCGTGGGGTCCCGCCATGCTGGGCCACGCGCACCCCGAGGTGGTCGCGGCCGTCCAGGCCGCCGCCACGAGGGGCCTCAGCTTCGGCGCGACCACGGAGGCCGAGGTCGAGCTCGCGGAGCTCATCCGCGAGCGCTACGCCCCCGCCGAGCGCGTGCGCCTGGTGTCGACGGGCACCGAGGCCACGATGACCGCGATCCGTCTCGCGCGCGCCGCGACGGGCCGCGACGTGATCGTCAAGTTCGCCGGCTGCTACCACGGCCACTCCGACGCGCTGCTGGTCGCCGCCGGCTCGGGCCTCGCGACCGCAGGCGTGCCAGACTCCGCAGGCGTGACGCGCGGGGCTGCGGCGGACACCCTGGTGCTGCCGTACGGCGACGAGCCCGCGCTCACGGACGCTTTCGCCGAACACGGCGCGCGGATCGCCGCCGTCATCACCGAGGCCGCGCCGTGCAACATGGGCGTGGTGCGCCCGCCCGAGGGCTTCAACCGCCTCATCTCGACGCTGTGCCGCAACGAGGGCGCCGTGATGATCCTCGACGAGGTCCTCACGGGCTTCCGCGCAGGACCGGCCGGCTGGTGGGGCGTCGAGCGTGATCACGATCTCGCGGCGGGGGTCGACCCGTGGACGCCCGACCTCGTGACCTTCGGCAAGGTGATCGGCGGCGGGCTTCCCGTCGCCGCGCTCGGCGGACGGCGCGACCTCATGGAGCGGCTGGCGCCGCTCGGACCGGTGTATCAGGCGGGAACCCTGTCGGGGAATCCCGTGGCAGTGGCCGCCGGGCTCGCCACCATGCGCCTGCTCACCCCCGAGGTGCACGACCGCGTGGCGGCCACCGCGGACGCCCTCGTCACGGGTGTGTCCGGCGCGCTCGCGGAGCGCGGCATCGCCCACGCGGTGGGCCGCGCGGGCACGCTGTTCTCGATCTTCCTGGGATTGGACGATGCCCCGGTCACGTTCGAGGAGGTCTCGCGCCAGGACACGGCGGCCTTCGCGCGGATGTTCCACGCGGTGCGCCGCGAGGGGGTCGCGCTGCCGCCGAGCGCCTACGAGGCCTGGTTCGTCTCCGCGGCGCACACCGCCGCCGATGTCGACCACGTGATCGCCACGGTGGCCGCATGGGCGGACTCCGAGCGCACGTAGGGAGATCCGCCCGGCGGCCCGCAATCTCACCCCGCCCGAGCATCGTCCCTGTTCAGGGCCCATTTTCACGGGCTCCCACCCGCCGCGTGAGCGACCTCACCGCTGTCACCCCGTGCCGGTGAGGAAGAGTTCTCGCACGCTTCACACGCGAAGACGGCCGCCGTAACCTCCCCTCCCTACTGTCGGGAACGTCCGATTCACTCCGAGGCGCCCGCCCCGGACGGACGCGAGTGTTCCTGGGGAGGGACCATGACCGTTTCCGACAAGACCGCCGAGCAGGTGATCGAGCCCGGCGTGATCGGCAAGGGGCGCTGGATCGAGCGCTGGGAGCCCGAGAACGAGCTGTTCTGGGAGGCCCGCGGCAAGGCGATCGCGTTCCGCAACCTCATCTTCTCGATCGTCGCCGAGCACATCGGGTTCTCGGTGTGGCTGCTGTGGTCGATCGTCGTGGTGCGCATGTACGGCACCTTCGACGAGTCCGGCGCGCTGGTCGCCGCCGGTGCCAACGGCTGGGCCCTCACCGCAGGTCAGGGCTTCACGCTTCTCGCCGTCGCGTCGGGCGTGGGCGCGTTCCTGCGCGTGCCGTACACGTTCGCGGTGCCGATCTTCGGCGGCCGCAACTGGACCGTGATCTCCGCGCTGCTGCTGCTCATCCCGACCCTGGGGCTCGCGTGGGTGGTCGCGCGTCCCGAGACGCCGTTCGGCGTGCTCGTCGCGATCGCAGCGACCGCGGGATTCGGCGGAGGCAACTTCGCCTCCTCCATGTCCAACATCACGTTCTTCTACCCCGACAAGGAGAAGGGCTGGGCGCTGGGCCTCAACGCGGCCGGGGGCAACATCGGCGTCGCGGTCGCGCAGAAGCTCGTGCCCGTGGTGATCGGCATCAGCGCCTTCGGCCTCAGCGCCGCGGGACTCGTGTACGTGCCGCTCGCGCTCGCCTCGGCCATCCTCGCGTTCCTCTTCATGGACAACCTGCGCGAGGCGAAGGCGGACCCCAAGCCCACCGCTGCCTCGCTCAAGCACGGCCACACGTGGCTCATGGCCTTCCTCTACATCGGCACGTTCGGGTCCTTCATCGGCTACTCCGCCGCGTTCCCGACACTGCTCACCGTGGTCTTCGAGCGCGCCGACATCGCGCTCGGCTGGGGCTTCCTCGGCGCGCTGGTCGGCTCGCTGGCCCGCCCGTACGGCGGCAAGCTCGCGGACCGCGTCGGCGGCTCGGTCATCACGCTCGGCGCGTTCATCGCGATGGCCGTCGCAGGGGTCGCCGCCGTGATCGGCGTGCAGCAGGAGTCGCTCGGGCTGTTCTTCGTGAGCTTCATGGCGCTGTTCGCCTTCACGGGAATCGGCAACGGCTCGACGTACCGCATGATCCCGTCGATCTTCACGCGGATCCAGGCGGACAAGGGCGAGAACACCGACGAGAGCCGCCTGGACTTCAAGCGCCAGGCCGCGGGCGCCGTGGGCATCATCTCCGCGGTGGGTGCCTTCGGAGGCTTCGCGATTCCGTTCGTGTACATGATCGCCCGCGAGCAGACCGGCTCGATCGTGCCCGCGCTGCAGGCATACGTGGTGGTGTTCCTGGTGATGGCCGCGCTCACGTGGGGGTTCTACCTCCGCAAGGGCGCCGCGATGAGGAACGTCTGACGTGACGCCCCTCACGCAGGGCGAGGTGGCGCCGGGAGTCCCCGGCGCCACCGTCGCCACGCACTGCCCGTACTGCGCGCTCCAGTGCGCGCAGACGCTCACGGCCACGCCCGGCGGGCGCCTGCCCGTGACCGTGACGGGCCGCGACTTCCCCACCAACAGGGGCGGCATGTGCCAGAAGGGCTGGACCTCTCCCGAGGTGCTGCGCGCCGCCGACCGCGTCACGACGCCGCTCCTGCGCACCGCCGACGGCGGCTTCCGCGAGGCCTCGTGGGACGAGGCACTCGACCTCGTGGCGGGCCGCATCCGGTCCCTCCAGTCCGAGTCGGGGCACGATGCGGTGGCCGTGTTCGGCGGCGGGGGACTTACCAACGAGAAGGCCTACGCGCTGGGCAAGTTCGCCCGGCTCGCGCTGCGCACGCGCCTCATCGACTACAACGGCCGGTTCTGCATGTCCTCCGCGGCCGCGGCGTCCAACCGCGCGCTGGGCATGGATCGCGGCCTCGCCTTCCCGCTCGCCGACCTGGGTGGCGCCGATGCCGTGCTGGTGCTGGGTTCGAACATGGGGGTGACGATGCCCCCGTTCGTCCAGCACCTGGCGGGCGTGCGGGAGCGGGGCGGGCTGGTCGTGGTGGACCCGCGCGAGACCGTGACCGCGAAGCTCGCGGCCGACGGCGCCGGCCTGCACCTGGCTCCCGTCCCCGGATCGGACATGGTGGTGCTGCTCGCGATCCTGCACGTGGTGTTCGCCGAGTCGCTCGCCGACGAGGACTACCTCGCGCGACGCGTGAACGGCGTCGACGCGGTGCGCCGCTCGGTGGCGCAGTGGTGGCCCGAGCGCGCTGAGTCCGTCACGGGGGTGCCGGCGGAGACCCTGCGCGAGGTCGCGCGGCTGCTCGCCGCGGCCTCTCCCGCGCGCGGAGGTCGCGGCGCGTACATCCTCACCGGGCGCGGCGTCGAGCAGATGGCGCAGGGCACGGACTGCGTGAGCGCCGCGATCAACCTCGCGCTCGCGCTGGGCCTCGTGGGCCGTCACGGCTCGGGCTACGGCCCGGTCACGGGACAGGGCAACGGCCAGGGCGGCCGCGAGCACGGCCAGAAGGCGGACCAGCTCCCTGGGTATCGGTCGATCTCCGACCCGGCTGCGCGCGCCCACGTCGCCGCGGTGTGGGGAGTGGACCCCGCGGTCATCCCCGGTCCCGGAGTGCCCGCGATGCAGCTGCTCGAGTCGCTCGGCACGCCGGGCGGCCCGCGCGCGCTGCTCGTCCACGGCAGCAACGTCGTGGTGAGCGCGCCGCACGCGACGCTCGTCGAGGAGCGCCTGCGCGCGCTCGACCTGCTGGTCGTGTGCGACCTGGTGCCCTCCGAGACGGCGCTGCTCGCGGACGTGATCCTCCCCGTCACGCAGTGGGCCGAGGAGGACGGCACCATGACCAACCTCGAGGGTCGCATTATCCGCAGGCGCGCCGCGACCGCCGCTCCGGGCGAGGCCCGCTCGGAGCTGTGGATCCTGCGCGAACTCGCGCGGCGCCTCGACTGCGGCGCGCTGTTCAGCGAGGACCCCGAGGTGATGTTCGACGAGCTCGCGCGCGCCTCGGCGGGCGGTAAGGCCGACTACAGCGGCGTCACCTACGCGCGACTCGACGCCGGCGAGGAGCTGTTCTGGCCGTGCCCCGCGGCTCACGCGTCGGACCCCGCCCACCCCGGCATGGGCCACCCCGGTACGCCGCGGCCGTTCCTCGAGAGCTTTCCCACGCCCGACGGCCGCGCCGTCATGCACGCCGTCAACCACCGCGGTCCCGCGGATGACGTCCGCGCCGACGCACCGATCTACCTGGTCACGGGCCGCGTGCTGCAGCACTACCAGTCGGGCGCGCAGACGCGCCGCGTCGAGGAGCTCGCGCAGGCGCAGCCCGAGGCCTTCGTCGAGATGCACCCGCTGCTCGCCGACCGGCTGGACCTCGCGGGCGGTGACGTCGCGATCCTCACGAGCACTCGCGGACAAGCGTTGGCGCCGGTAAGGCTCACGACGGACATCCGCGCGGACACGGTGTTCATGCCCTTCCACTGGGCGGGCGAGGGCAGCGCGAACCGGCTCACGAACAACGCGACGGATCCGACGTCCTCGATGCCGGAGTTCAAGGTGACGGCCGTCCAGATCAGCGCGGCGCGGGTTGCCGCGGCAGCCATCGAGAGCGAAGGAGCGTTGCGATGAGGGTGGTGATTCTGGGCCACGGCATGGTGGGCTCGCGGCTCGCGCAGGACGTCGCCGCGCGCGTGCCGGGAGCGCGCGTGACGGTGCTGGGGCGCGAGCCGCACGCCCCGTATAACCGCGTGCTGCTGTCGAGCGTGGTCGCGGGCAAGACCGACGCCCGCTCGATCGCTCTCGACGCCGACACGCCCGGCGCCGACGTCCGCCGCGGCGTCACGGCGGTGTCGATCGACCGCGAGGCGCGCACGGTGAGCGCCTCGGACGGATCGCTGCTCGCGTACGACCGCCTGGTCTTCGCGACCGGCTCCGCCGCCCGCATCCCGCAGATTCAGCACGTGGCCGGGCCCGACGGGCTGGTGCCGGGGGTATTCGTGCTCAAGGATCTGGACGATGCGCAGGGGATCGTGGCGGCCCTGCCGCGCGCGCGGCGCGCCGTGGTCCTCGGGGCAGGCGTGCTGGGCATCGAGGTGGCGACGGGTCTCGCGGCGCGCGGCCTCGCCGTGACGCTCGTCCACCACGCCGACCGGCTCATGGAGCGCCAGCTCGGCTCGGTCGCGTCGCAGATTGCGGCGGACTCGCTCGGCCGCCTCGGCATCACCGTGGTGACCACCACCTCGGTCTCGCGCGTGCTCGAGCGCAGGGGCCACGTCAGCGGTGTCGAGCTCGACAACGGCGCACAGGTGCTCACCGACATGCTCGTGATGTGCGCGGGCACCATCCCCGAGACGGCGCTCGCGCGGCGCGCGGGGCTGCCGTGCGAACGCGGCATCCTCGTGGGCGACGGCCTCGCCTCGCCCGCGGATCCGGACGTGTTCGCGGTGGGCGACTGCGCACAGCCTCCCGAGGGCGGCACGGGTCTCGTGGCCCAGGGCTGGGACCAGGCGCGGCGGCTCGTCGACCTGTGGGCGGGCGACGCCGCTGGCGCGCAGGAGGACTCCTCGGGCGATGCCGCGCACGACCTCACCAACGTCGTGCGCGTCAAGGCCCCCGGTCTCGAGGTGGTCACGATGGGCCTGAGCGGCAAGTTCGATCACGGCGGTCGCGACCTCAGGGCCGTGCGCATCTCGGACCCTGCGGTCGGCAGGTTCGTCGAGGTCGTCGTGAGCGGCGGGATCCTGGTCGGCGCGACCGTCGTGGGGGACAAGGCCACCGCGTCCGACCTGCAGGCGCTCTACACGCGCCGTCTGCCCGTCCCGAGCGACCCCGCCCACCTCATCGTCCGTCCGATTCCCGGCGCCGCACCCGCACGCCGGTCGGCGGCGGAGCTGACGGACGAGGACACCGTCTGCCAGTGCAACGGGGTGTCGAAGGCGCGCATCCGCGCGGCCGTCGATGACGGCTGCGCGTCCCTCGAGGACGTCTCGCGCGCCACGCGCGCATCCACGGGCTGCGGCGACTGCAAGCCGCTCGTCCGAGAACTCATCGCGGCGCGTGCCGCGGATCACCACATCCCCGCGCTGGTGGGGGCAGGGGAGGCATCATGACCACCGAACGGATCGTCGTCGTGGGCGGCGGCATGGTCGCGCACCGCTTCACCGAGGCGCTGCGTGCGCGCGACACGGACGGCCGCTTCGCGGTCGAGGTGATCGCCGAGGAGCCGCGCGCGCCGTATGACCGCGTCGCGCTCACCAGCTACTTCACGGGCAAGTCTCCCGAGGACCTGCAGCTGGGTGATCCCGCGCTGTGGCACGACCCGCTGGTCGCGCTCCACCGCGACTCGCGCGCCACCGCGGTCGACCGCGAGCGACGCGTCGTGACGGTCGAGGGCGGCAGGGAGGTCGCGTACGACCACCTGGTGCTCGCCACCGGCTCGTACGCGTGGATGCCCCCCACGCCGGGAGCGGACCTGCCCGGCGTGTTCCTCTACCGCACGATCGACGACGTCGCGGCGCTGCGCGGCTGGGTCGAGGAGCGGCGCGCGGCTCTGGGCCGCCCGGTGCGTGGCGCCGTCATCGGCGGCGGCCTCCTGGGTCTCGAGGCCGCCGGCGCGCTGCAAGGACTGGGCGCCACGAGCACCGTGATCCAATTCGCCGACCGCCTGATGAACCTCCAAGTCGACGAGGGCGGCGGCGAGGCGCTCAAGCGCCTCATCGAGCAGCTGGGCGTGACGGTGAGGTGCAGCACCGCGACCTCCGAGCTGCGTCCGGGCAAGGACGGTCGCGTGGGTTCGATCGTGTTCGCCGACGGCGGCGAGCAACTGGTCGACGTCGTGGTGTTCGCCACCGGAGTGCGACCGCGCGACGAGCTCGGCGCCGCGGCGGGACTCGAGCTGGGCCCGCGCGGCGGCATCGTGGTCGACGACACGTGCCTCACCGCCGATCCCGCCGTCAGCGCGATCGGCGAGGTCGCGTGCATCCAGGGCTCGTGCATCGGCCTCATCGCTCCTGGCAACACCATGGCCGAGATCACCGTGGACCGCCTGCTGGGCGGCGCGAGCACGTTCCCCGGCGCGGACACCGCGACCAAGCTCAAGCTGCTCGGGGTGGACGTCGCGTCCTTCGGCGACGCGTTCGCGACCACGCCCGGCGCGCTCGAGATGGTCTATGCGGATCCGGTCAACGGCGTCTACAAGAAGCTGGTGCTCACCGACGACGCGCAGACGCTGCTCGGCGGCGTGCTCGTGGGGGATGCGTCGGCGTACGCGTCGCTGCGCCCGATGGTGGGCGCCCACCTTCCGGGCGACCCCGCCGGCTGGCTGCTGCCCGAGGGAGCGGTCGAGCGCCCGAGCGTGGACCTGCCGGACGAGGCCGCGGTGTGCTCGTGCAACAACGTCACAGCTGGCACCATCAGGGACGCCGTCAACCACGAGGGCTGCACCGACCTGGGCTCGGTCAAGGCGTGCACCAAGGCGGGGACGTCGTGCGGGTCCTGCCTGCCGCTCGTCAAGAAGATCATGGCGACCGAGCTCGAGAAGTCGGGCATCGAGGTCTCGAATGCGCTGTGCGAGCACTTCGCCATGTCCCGCGCGCAGCTCTTCAACGCCGTCAAGGTCGCGGAGGTGACCACCTTCTCGGACGTCATCGCCCGGTTTGGCAACGGCCGCGGCTGCGACATCTGCAAGCCCACCGTCGGGTCGATCCTCGCGTCGCTATACAACCAGCACGTGCTGGGCGACGACCGCGCGGCGCTGCAGGACACCAACGACCGCGTGATGGCGAACATGCAGAAGGACGGCACCTACTCCGTGGTGCCGCGCGTGCCGGGAGGCGAGATCCTTCCCGAGCACCTCATCCTGATCGGCCAGATCGCTCAGGACTTCGGGCTGTACACCAAGATCACGGGCGGCCAGCGGATCGACCTGTTCGGCGCTCGCCTCGAGCAGCTGCCGAGCATCTGGAAGCGGCTGGTCGACGCGGGCATGGAGTCGGGCCACGCGTACGGAAAGTCGCTGCGCACCGTGAAGTCCTGCGTCGGCTCGACCTGGTGCCGCTATGGCGTTCAGGACTCGGTGGGCATGGCGATCGCGCTCGAGTTGCGCTATCGCGGGCTGCGCAGCCCGCACAAGATCAAGCTGGGCGTCTCCGGTTGCGCACGCGAGTGCGCGGAGGCCCGCGGCAAGGACGTCGGCGTCATCGCCACGGACAAGGGCTGGAACGTCTACGTGGGCGGCAACGGCGGCTTCACGCCCGTGCACGCTCAGCTGCTGGTCGAGGACGTCTCCGACGAGGACGTGTTCCGCGTGATCGACCGCTACCTCATGTACTACATCCGCACCGCCGACCGCCTGCAGCGCACTGCGCCCTGGCAGCAGGAGCACGAGGGCGGGCTGGACGCGATCCGCAAGATCGTGGTCGACGACTCCCTCGGGCTGGGCGAGGAGCTCGACGCCCACATGGCGCGCCACATCGACAGCTATGAGGACGAGTGGAAGGCCGTGCTGAACGACCCCGAGCGCCTGCGCCAGTTCACGAGCTTCGTCAACGCGCCCGACCAGGCCGACCCGTCCCTCGCCTATGTGGAGCAGCGCGGCCAGCGTCGCCCCGCCACCCCCGCCGAGCGCGAGTCCGGCGCCGTGCTCATCGCCCCCTCGACCCTGGAGGTCCGTTCATGAGCGCGACCGTCACCCCGGCATCGTCCGTCGCGGGACCGTCCCTCGCGGGACCGTCCACGGCGACCGTCGTGTGCGACTACGACAGGCTCACGCCCGAGCTCGGGGTCGCCGCTCTCGTCGGCGGCGAGCAGGTCGCGTTGTTCCGTCTCGCGGACGGCAGCGTGCACGCGGTCCAGAACCTCGACCCGTTCTCCGGCGCGCACGTGATCTCGCGCGGCATCACGGGGGACAGGGCCGGCGTGCCGACGGTGGCCTCGCCCCTCTACAAGCAGGTGTTCTCGCTCATCGACGGCGCCTGCCTCGTGACCATGGACAAGGAACCCGTGGAGGGACACGCCGCGCACCTGCGTGTGTTTTTGGTCACGGTCGAGCACGGGAAGGTGCTCGTCGCCGCCGCGTAGGCGCGGCGTCGGGTCCAAGGTCACGGGGTGATCGCGCATGCCGTTTCTAGGGTGGAGCCAGCACTGGTCCCCACCGCAGCGGCTCGGTCGTGGACGCTGGGGCGTGCCGCGATGCGGGCCAGGAAAGGCAGCATCATGAGCACCCAGCGAATCGTCGTCGTCGGGGCGGGCATGGTTGCCCACCGCTTCGTCACCACGCTGCTCGAGCGCGACGGCGCCGGGCGATTCGAGGTCGAGGTCTACGGCGAGGAGGACTACGCGCCGTACGACCGCGTCGCCCTCACGAGCTACTTCCAGGGGACGTCCGCCGAGGGCCTCCTGCTGGGCGAGCCGAGCCTGTGGGAGGACCCTCGCGTCACCCTGCACCGCGGCGTCCGGGTCGAGTCGATCGACCGCGAGGCACGCACCGTCGCGACGTCCGACGGCGGCGAGGCGGGGTACGACCACCTGGTGCTCGCGACGGGATCGTACGCGTGGGCGCCGCCCGTGCCTGGCGTGGACCTGCCGGGCGTGTTCATGTATCGCACGGTCGACGACGTCGCGCGGCTGCGCGAGTGGGTGGAGACCCGCCAGCGCTTCTTCAACCGTCCGGTGCGCGGCGCGGTGATCGGCGGCGGCCTGCTGGGTCTCGAGGCCGCGGGCGCGCTGCAGAGCCTGGGCGCGACCAGCACCGTCGTCGAGTTCGCGCCGCGCCTCATGGCGCTCCAGGTCGACGAGTCGGGCGGTGAGGCGCTCAAGCGCCTCATCGAGAAGCTGGGCGTCACCGTCCGCACGGGCGTCGCGACCTCCGAGGTGCGCGCCGACCGCGACGGCAACGCCGGCACGCTCGTGTTCGCCGACGGCGGCGAGCAGCTAGTCGACGTCGTCGTGTTCGCCACCGGCATCCGCCCGCGCGACAACCTGGGCCGCGACGCCGGACTCGTGATCGGCGAGCGTGGCGGAATCGTGGTCGACGACACGTCGCTGACCGCGGACCCGGCAATCAGTGCGATCGGCGAGTGCGCGGCCGCCGCGGCGGACGGACACCTCTCGGTGGGCCTTATCGCGCCGGGCAACACCATGGCCGACGTCGCGGTCGACCGGCTGCTGGGTGGCGACGCGGTCTACATGGGCGCGGACACCGCGACCAAGCTCAAGCTGCTCGGGGTGGACGTCGCGTCCTTCGGCGACGCGTTCGCGACCACGCCGGGGGCCCTCGAGGTGGTCTACTCCGACCCGTTCTCGGGTGCCTACAAGAAGCTCGTGATGACGGACGATGCGTCGACCCTCCTGGGTGGGATGTTCGTGGGGGATGCCTCGGCCTACGCGACGCTGCGCCCGATGATCGGGGCGACGCTGCCGGGAGACCCGTCCGCATGGATCCTGCCCGAGGGTGCGGTCGAGCGGCCCGACCTCGAGCTGCCCGATGCCGCAACCGTGTGCTCGTGCAACAACGTCACCGCGGGCGCGATCCGCGACGCGGTCAACCACGACGGCTGCCACGACCTGGGCGCGGTGAAGTCCTGCACCAAGGCGGGCACCGCGTGCGGGTCCTGCTTGCCGCTCGTGAAGAAGATCATGGGTGCCGAGCTCGAAAAGGCGGGCCTCGAGGTCTCGAACGCGCTGTGCGAGCACTTCGCGATGTCGAGGGCTCAGCTGTTCAGCGCGATCCAGGTGGCCGACCTGCGGACGTTCTCGGACGTGCTCGAGAGGTTCGGCACGGGACGCGGCTGCGACATCTGCAAGCCCACCGTGGGCTCGATCCTCGCCTCCTTGCACAACGAGCACGTGCTGGGCGGCGACCGCGCCGCGCTGCAGGACACCAACGACCGCGTGATGGCGAACATGCAGAAGGACGGCACGTACTCGGTGGTCCCGCGCATCCCCGGCGGAGAGATCACGCCGGCCAAGCTCATGGTGATCGCGCAGGTGGCCGAGGACTTCGGGCTCTACACGAAGATCACGGGTGGCCAGCGGATCGACCTGTTCGGCGCTCGCCTCGAGCAACTGCCGCAGATCTGGAAGCGACTCGTGGACGCCGGAATGGAGTCGGGCCACGCGTACGGAAAGTCGCTGCGGACCGTGAAGTCCTGCGTGGGCTCCACCTGGTGCCGCTACGGCGTGCAGGACTCCGCGTCGATGTCGATCGCGCTCGAGCTGCGCTACCGCGGACTGCGCAGCCCCCACAAGATCAAGCTGGGCGTCTCCGGCTGCGCACGCGAATGCGCCGAGGCCCGCGGCAAGGACGTGGGGCTCATCGCGACCGAGCGCGGCTGGAACGTCTACGTGGGCGGCAACGGCGGCTTCACGCCCGCCCACGCTGACCTCCTGGTCGCGGATGCCTCGGACGAGGAGGCCTTCCGGGTGATCGACCGTTACCTCATGCTCTACATCCGCACCGCGGACCGCCTGCAGCGCACGGCCGCGTGGCAGGCCGAGTACGAGGGCGGACTCGACGAGATCCGCAGGGTGGTGGTCGAGGACTCGCTCGGCATCTGTGCCGAGCTCGACGCCCACATGGCCCACCACCTCGACACGTACGAGGACGAGTGGAAGGCCGTGCTCGACGATCCCGAGCGGCTGCGCCAGTTCACGAGCTTCGTCAACGCCCCCGACCAGGCCGACCCGTCGCTCGCCTACGTCGAGCAGCGCGGCCAGCGTCGCCCTGCCACCCCCGCCGAGCGCGAGTCCGGTGCCGTCCTCATCGCCCCCGCACGCCTGGAGGTTCACTCATGACCATCACCGCACCCGCCGTCCCATCGCCTTCGCGCGTCGTGGTCTGTGACTACGACGCGCTGTGCCCCGAGTTGGGTGTCGCGGCGCTCGTCGACGGCGTCCAGGTCGCGCTGTTCCGTCTCGCGGACGGCAGCGTGCACGCGGTCCAGAACCTCGACCCGTTCTCCGGCGCGCACGTGATCTCGCGCGGGATCACGGGAGACAGGGCGGGCGTGCCCACCGTCGCGTCTCCCATCTACAAGCAGGTGTTCTCGCTCGTGGACGGAACCTGCCTCGTGACGATGGACAAGCAGCCGACGTCCGGGATGAGTGCCGACTTGGAGGTGTACCCCGTCACCCTCGACAATGGCCAGGTGATCATCGACCTGGCTGGCCGAGCGTGACGGCTCTCTTCGGACTCGACCTCGGTGGCAGGCGCGTGGTCGTCGCGGGTGCGGGCCACGTCGCCTCGCGGCGCGTGCGACGCTTTCTCGCTGAGGGCGCCGACATCATGGTGGTCGCTCCCGAGGCGAGCGACGACGTCCGTCGCCACGCCCAACACGGCGATCTCGAATGGCGTGAGCGGGGCATCGTCCCCTCGGACCTCGACGATGCCTGGTTCGTGCTCGCCGCGACGGACCGGCCCGAGGTGAACGACGACGTCGCGGCCTGGGCGGCCGAGCGGCGCGTGTTCTGCATCGATGCGTCCGATGCCGCCAAGGGCACCGCGCGTCAGGCTGCCGCCTCGCGCCACGGCGACCTCGTGGTGGGCGTCGTCTCGACGGACAAGCCCGACCCCGCTCGCATCCGCGCGGTGCGCGACGCCGTCGCCGCGCACATCGATGCGGGCGAGGTGGACCTGCGCCGCCGCCGCGCGGGCCAGGGCCGCGTGATCCTCGTGGGCTCCGGTCCGGGCGATCCGGGTCTCATCACCGTGCGCGGGCGTCAGGCGCTCGCGGAGGCGGACGTGGTGGTCACGGACCGCCTGGGCGCGACCGAGCTGCTGGTGACGGTGCCCTACGACGTCGAGGTCATCAACGTGGGCAAATCGCCCGACACCCACCCGGTGCCGCAGGACCAGATCAACCGCATCCTCGTCGAGCACGCGCTCGCGGGCCGCACGGTCGTGCGTCTCAAGGGCGGCGACCCGTTCGTGTTCGGCCGCGGCGGTGAGGAGGCGCACGCGTGCATCGTCGCGGGCGTGCCCGTCGAGGTCGTGCCAGGAGTGACGTCGGCGCTGTCCGTGCCGGCGCTCGCCGGGATTCCCGTGACCCAGCGCGGCATCTCGACCTCGGTGCTCGTCACCTCGGGTCACGCGGGGGCCGACGCCGCCGCGGTCGCCGCGATGGCCGCCGGCGCGACCGTGGTGGTGCTCATGGGCGTGGCCGCGCTGCCCGACATCGTCGCGGCGGGCCTCGCGGGAGGAGCGGACGCCGCCACCCCCGTCGCGATCATCGAGCGCGGCACCACGGCGGACGAGCGCATCACGCGCGGGACGCTATCGGACATTGTTCGTCTCTCGGGAGAAACAGGGGTGAAACCTCCCGCGGTTATTGTCATCGGAGACGTCGCACGACCGGAGTTGTTGGCCTCGCAAGCGGCGGCTACTCCGGCCCGGCGGGAGTGACGAGGAGGTCTCGATGTCAGTTGGGGGAGAGCCGCTGGCGGGATGCGTGATGGTGATCACGGCGGATCGGCGGAAGAGGGAGCTGGCCTCGGCACTGGAGCGCCGCGGGGCGATCGTCAAGCACGCGCCCGCGCTGAGCACGATTCCTCATCTCGACGATGCGCGGCTGGTGGCGGACACGCGCGCGCTGATCGCGGCGCCGCCCGACGTGGTGGTCGCGACCACGGGCATCGGCTTCCGGGGCTGGATCGAGGCGGCCGATGCCGCGGGCCTGGCCGAGCCGCTCATCGACGCCCTGCGCGGGGCGCGCCTGGTGGCGCGCGGGCCCAAGGCGCGCGGCGCGATCCAGGCCGCGGGCCTCGAGGCCGACTGGGTCGCGGAATCCGAGACCGCCGCTGAACTGCGCGACTATCTGCTCGCCGAGGGCGTGGAGGGCCTGCGCGTGGCCGTGCAGCACCACGGCAATGGCTCCGATGGACTGGACGAGGCGTTCACGGAGGCCGGCGCCGACGTGCAGAGCCTGCTCGTGTACGGCTGGGGGCCGCCGCTGCAGCCCGAGGTCCACCTCGAGTGGATCGACCAGGCGGCGACGGGCGGGGCGGACGCCGTGCTCTTCACCTCGGCCCCCGGCGCCGACTCGTGGATCACGACCGCGCGCCAGCAGGGTGTGCTCGACGCGATCGCGGCCCGCGCCGCAACCGGCGAGCTGGTCATCGCAGCGGTGGGTCCCGTGACCGCCGCGCCACTCGAGGAGGCGGGACTCGTGGTGCAGTATCCGGATCGCTGGCGCCTGGGGGCGCTCGTGCGCATGCTCGTGCAGGACTTCACCGAGACCGCGGTGGGCACGCCCACCCCCGACGGACCCCTGGTCATGAGGGCCACCACGGCGGTGCTCGACGGCAGGGTGCTGCCGCTCACGCCCACCGGGCTCGAGATCCTGCGTGCGCTCGCGAGGGCCAAGGGCAACGTGCTCACGCGCGAGCAGCTCGCCGCGATCCTGCCGGGAGCGCAGGCTGGCCCGCATGCCGTCGAGGCCGCGATCAACCGGCTGCGCGAGAACTCGGGTGCACCCACCCTCGTCCGCACGGTGGTCAAGCGAGGCTACGCTCTCGCGGTGAGCGCGGCATGAGCATCCTCATCGGCTGCGCGCACGGCACGCGCGACGCGGACGGCCAGGCGACCATTCGGCGGCTGGTCGAGGACGTCCGGGCCGCGCTGCCCGCACACGACGTCCGCGAGGCGTACGTCGACGTCCACGGGCCTTACGTGTCGGACGTGGTCGCGGAGCTCGAGGAAACCGACGGGACCACGGCTGTCGTGGTGCCGCTGCTGCTCGCGGGCGGCTATCACGTCTATCACGACATCGCCGAGGCCATCGAGGACCGCACCGACATCGTGTCCGCGACCGCCCTGGGCCCGGACCCGCGGCTCATCGACATCGTGATGGAGCGGGTCCATGAGGCCGGGGTGCCGCACACCGCGACGCTCGTGTTGGCCGCGGCCGGATCCTCCGATCCGCGCAGCCAGGCGGACACCGCCGCCGCCGCCGAGATGCTGCGCGCGCGCTGGGACGGTCCCGTGCGCATCGGCTACGCGGCGGGCATTCATCCCACGGTGGCCGATGCCGTGACGGAGGCCCGCAAGTATGGCGAGGACGGCGTGGTCGCGGTGGCATCCTTCCTGCTCGCGCCCGGCTTCTTCCAGAAGAGGTTGGGGGAGTCGGGCGCGGACTACGTGACCGGCCCCCTCGCCCCGCACCCGCGGCTCGTGGAGATCGTGCTCGACCGGTACCGTGACGCGGGTGGAAGCTGACGCATTCGTCCGCCACCGCGCCCTCGAGGGCTTCGGTGCGGCGGGCCAGGACGCGCTCGCGCGCGCGCGGGTGGCGGTGGTCGGGGCGGGCGGCCTCGGCTGCCCGGCCGCGCTGTATCTGGCGGCCGCGGGCGTGGGACGCCTCACGCTGATCGACTCGGACCGCGTGTCCGTCACCAACCTGCATCGTCAGGTGCTCTTTGGCCCCGAGGACGTGGGCCGGCCCAAGGTCGAGGCGGCCGCGGAGGCGCTCGCGCGCCTCGCCCCCGGCACCGAGGTGACGGCCCTGGACGCACGCCTGGGCGCGGATGCTCCCGCGGTGCTCGAGGGTCACGACCTGATCCTGGACTGCACCGACACGTGGCCGTCCCGGCTCACGGTGAACGATGCCGCGGTCGCCCTGGGCGTCCCGCTCGTGTGGGGCGCGGTGCAGGGCTGGTTCGGTCAGGTGACGGTGTTCGACGAGGGTCGCACGCTGCGCGACGTCTTCCCGCATGAGCCGCCGCAGGATCTTGCCGTGTGCGACGGCGGCGGCGTGCTTGGGCCGCTGTGTGGCCAGGTGGGCACCGCGATGGCGGCCCAGGCCGTAGTGCTGCTGTCGGGCACCGGCCGCGGACTGCGCGGCACGCTGCAGGTGCTCGACGCGCGCGAGGGCGTGTGGCGCGCGCTGCCGGTCGCGGGAGGCGCCCATGCGTAGTGCCGACGACCACGCCGCCCGCCTCCTGAGCCTGCTGCGCCCGCCGGTGCCGGGCATCGTCCCCCTGCGCGAGGCGCTGGGACTGGTCCTGGCCGCGGATGTCACCGCGGCGGGAGCCATCCCGCCGTTCGACAACTCGGCGATGGACGGCTACGCGGTGCGGTCCGCGGACTGCGTGGGCGCGTCGCCCGACGCCCCGGTGACGCTCGCGGTGGTGGGGGAGTCCGCGGCGGGGCACCCGTTCTCGGGCGCGGTCGGGCCGGGGACCGCGGTGAGGATCATGACGGGCGCGCCGCTGCCCGCCGGCGCCGACTCGGTGGTGGCGCAGGAGCACGTGACGCGTTCGGGTGGTGACGTGGTGCTCGCCGCGGCGGTGCGCGATGGCGCGCATGTGCGTCGCGCGGGCGAGGATGCGCGGTCGGGCGACGTCGTGGTGCGCGCTGGCGTCGAGTTGCGGCCGCGACACCTCGCGGCGGCTGCCTCCGCGGGGGTCGCGCGCGTCGAGGCGTGGCCGGCTCCGCGGGTGGCCTTCCTGGTGACGGGGGACGAGCTCGTGGCGCCCGGCGATCCGCTCGGACCGGGGCAGATCCACGAGTCCAACGCGACGACCCTGGCGGCGAGCCTGCGCGCGCTGGGCGCGGTCCTGATCGACCTGGGAATCGCGGGGGACAGCGCCGATGCGGTGCGCCGCGCGGTGGAGTCCGCGGTCGCGGCGGGCGCGGACCTCGTGGTGACCACCGGGGGAGCGAGCGTGGGCGACCACGACCCCGTCAAGGAGGGCCTCGCGGGTGCGGGCGTCGAGTTCCTGAACGTCGCGATGCAGCCCGGCAAGCCGCAGGGGCTTGGTGTGGTCGGCGGCGTGCCCGTCGTGTCCCTGCCGGGCAATCCCGTGGCCGTCGCGGTGTGCGTCGAGCTGTTCGTGGGCCCCGCGGTGCGCGCGCTGCGGGGCGTGCCCGAGCCCGCGTGGGAGCCCCTGCCCGCCGCGGTGGGGTGGGCATGCCCGCCCGGCCGCGAGCAGCTCATGCCCGTGGTGATCGAGGACGGGGCGCTGCGGCCCGCGACTTCGGGCGGCTCGGGATCTCACCTGGTGGCACGGCTCGCGGTGGCGGATGGCATCGCCCGTGTGCCCGCGAGCACGGAGGCCGTCGCACCGGGCGATACCCTCGCCTTCAGGAGGTTCACCGCATGAGCGACTTCACCCACTTGGACGGCGACGGCAGGGTCCGCATGGTCGACGTCACCCAGAAGAACCCGACCGTGCGCCGCGCGGTCGCGCAGGGCTTTGTCGAGTGCGCGCCGCACGTGGTCGCGGCGCTGCGCGACGGGGCGGTCCCCAAGGGCGACGTGCTGGCCCTCGCGCGGATCGCCGGCATCGCGGGAGCGAAGCGCACCCCCGAGCTGCTGCCGCTCGCGCACGTGATCGGGGTCCACGGCGCCACGGTCGAAGTCGAGGTGGTCGACGACGGCGTGGCGATCGTTGCCACCGTGTCCACCGCCGATCGCACGGGCGTCGAGATGGAGGCGCTCACCGCGGTCTCCATCGCGGCGCTCAACGTGGTCGACATGGTCAAGGGCCTCGACAAGATGACGTCCATCCGTGACGTGAAGCTGATCGCGAAGGACGGCGGGAAGTCGGGTTCCTGGCGACGTGCCTGAGGACTCCTCGCTGGCGTGGGACGCCGTGGTGATCGCGGGCGGCGCGGGCAGCCGCCTGGGCGGGGCGTCCAAGCCCGAGCTCGTGGTGGGTGGCGTCGCGCTGGTTGACCGCACGCTCGCGGCCGTGGCCGGTGCGCGCGCCGTGATGCTCGTGGGTGGGCCGCGGCGCGAGGGCGTGGGCTGGACCGTCGAGGACCCGCCGCGCTCGGGACCGGCGGCCGCTGTTGCGGCGGGGGTCGCGGCGCTTGCCGCGGCGGCTCGTGGCGGGGGTGCTGGTGCGGGTGCTGGTGCTCCGGCCGGGCCCGCGCCCTGGACCGTGGTGCTCGGCGTGGACACCCCGCGCGCGGAGCAGGCGGTTCAGGCGCTGCTCGCCGCGCGCGAGGGCGACGGCGGGGCGTCCCCTGTTGGTGCGACGTCCTTTGACGGTGCGTGGCTCGTGGATGGCGAGGGCCGCGAGCAGCCGCTGGTCGCGGTCTACCGCACCCGGGTGCTGGCCGCGCATGCGGAGGGAGACCTCATCGGGGCGTCGTTGCGTAGGCTGGTGGGCGGGCTCGCGATGATCGCGGTGCCGGACACCGCCGGCCTCTCACGTGACCTGGATACCTGGGATGATGCGCGCTTCTGGAAGGAGACGCTGGGATGACCGAGAACACGCTGGAGAAGTGGGTGGCCGCGCTCGCGACCGAGCTCGACCTGGACATCGCGGATGTCGACGTGCAGGCCCTGCTCGACGTGGCACGCGACGCCGCGCACTCGGTGGTGCGACCGGCGGCCCCGCTCGCGACGTTCCTGGTGGGCTACGCGGCGGGCCGGCGCGGCGCCGCGGGCGACGACCTCACCCCGGAGTGCGACCGCGCATCGGCCCTCGCTCGCGACTGGGTCGCCGAATGATCCGCGTGCGTGCGTTCGCCGCGGCCGCCGAGGCCGTGGGCGCTCCCGAGCTGGACATCGCCGCCGCCTCGGTCGGAGACCTCCGCGCCGCGTTGGGCGCGCGCGGCGAGTCCGCGCCCCGCGTGATCGCGCAGTGCGCGGTGCTCAGGGCGGGGGAGCGGCTCGAGGACTCGGCACCGCTGAACTCGGGCGATCTGGTCGACGTGCTCCCGCCCTTCGCGGGGGGCTGATCCGCGCGCACGTGCTCTGGTGCCGCGCTTTTCCGCGGCTCCGCCACACGCCGCGCGCCCTATGGGACACCCACCGTCGCTTTTCGCGCTCCGTTGCCTCCCATGGGACATCTATGGTCGTTTCCGTGTGGCGCAGCGGACTCGCGAGCGCTTGTGAAGCCCGCATCCGTCCCTCGCCGAGCGGTGCACAAGGGCACGCCCTTGGGAAGCCCGGCTGGCCCCAAGTCTTCATGGCACAGGGCACGCCCTACGTATTGACGTTGTCATGACGGCGCGCGTAGCCTGGAGTCCGTTCGTCTTCTGGAGGCAATCATGAGCGCGATCGCCCGCGACGCCCATCTGCAGGTGCGGATCTCCACCACGGAGAAGGAGCGCCTGCGTCGCGCGGCGGAGCAGTCTGGCCTCGACCTCTCCTCGTTCGTACTTCAGCATGCGCGGCGCGCTGCCGACGAGATTCTCGCCGAACAGGCCGCCTTCACCCTCACCGACGTCGAGTACGACCGCTTTCTCGAACAGCTCGATGCGCCCGCCCAGGTGGTGCCGGGTCTGGCCAATCTGATGCGCCGAGCCTCGCCGTTCTCCGACCGCTGAGGGCAGCGGCGGCCCGTGACCAGCTACACCACACCGGTCCACCTCGGGGTGAGGCACGACGTCAGCGAGTTCCGGTGCGAGAGCGAGGAACTCAGCACGTGGCTTCGTGTCCACGCTCGGAGTTCTCATGGGGGCGGCCACACCCGCGTCGCCGTGGTGACGGAGCACGGCAGCGATCGCGTGGTCGGGTACTCCGCGATCGCTCCAGGGCACGTGCTTGCGGAGGACGCAACTGCGCGCATGCGGGCTGGCGGCGGACGACACCCGGTTCCCGTGGTGGTGCTCGCACGGCTGGCCGTCGATGCGCGGCACACGGGCAAGGGTCTCGGCGGTGGTCTGCTGCTCGACGCCATCATGCGCTCGCTCGCCGCAGCCGAAGAGATCGGCGGCCGCGCCCTCGTGGTCGACGCGAAGGACCAGGCAGCCAAGGAGTTCTACCTCCGCCAGCTCAGCGGCTTCCAGGAGTTGCCCGGCGATCCGATGCGGCTCGTGCTGATGTTCAAGGACATCCGCGCGACCATTGCCGAGCTCTGAACCCACTCAGAGCCCAACCCCAGCAACCAGCCCCACCTACCCCCCGATGGCGCTCATCGGGCGGTCGGGCTGCACGAAGCTCGGGTCGTCGATCCCGTGACCGGGCCGCTTGCGCGCGACGCACGCCTGCATCGCGGCCGCAAGCCGGGCATCGTCCGCGCCCTCGCGCATCAGCGTGCGCAGGTCGGACTCCTCGTGCGCGAAGAGGCAGTTGCGGAACTGGCCATCGGCGGTCAGCCGCACCCTGTCGCAGCGCTCGCAGAACGTGCGGGTCACGGAGGCGATCACGCCCACCGTGGCGGTGGTGCCCGCGATCGCGAACTCCTCGGCCGGCGCGCTACCGGGAGCACCCAGCGGTGTCAGGTCGAAGCGCGTCGCGACCGCACCCAGGATCTCCGAGGCCGTCACCATCTCTTCGCGCCGCCACGTGTGGCCGCCGTCGAGGGGCATGTGCTCGATGAAGCGCATCTGCAGGCCGCGCTCGACCGCGAAGGACACGAGGTCCGCGATCTCGTCGTCGTTGACGCCGCGCATGATGAGCGCGTTGAGCTTGATGGGTGCGAAGCCCACGGCCCGCGCGGCCTCGATGCCCGCGAGCGTGTCCGCGAGCCGGTCGCGGCGCGTCAGCTCGATAAACCGCGCGCGCTGCAGCGTGTCGAGAGAGATGTTGACGCGGTCGAGTCCCGCGTCCCGCAGCGGCGCGGCCAGGGCCGGCAGCCGCAGCGCGTTGGTGGTGAGCGACAGGTCGAGAGGCCCGTCGGATGTCGAGATCGCGGCCAGCTCGCGGACCACGTCCACCACGTCGGGACGCAGTAGCGGCTCCCCGCCCGTGAGGCGCACCTCCCGCACCCCAAGCCCGACCGCGACACGCGTGAGGCGGACGAGTTCCTCGGTGGAGAGCAGCGTCGCGGACTTGAGCCACGGCACCCCGTCCGCGGGCATGCAATAGGTGCAGCGCAGCGAGCAGCGATCCGTGAGCGAGATCCGCAGGTCCCGGTGGACGCGGCCGTAGCGGTCGATGAGCTCCATCAGACCACCCCCACCCACGTGTGCGAGCCGTCGGCCAGGATCTCGCGCTTCCACACGGGCAGCTCCGCCTTCACCCTCTCGACGGCCTCGCGGCACGCCGCGAAGGCCTCGGCCCGATGCGCGGAGGCCGCCGCGGCCACAATCGCCACGTCGCCCACCCCCAGCAGCCCCGTCCGGTGCGTGAGCGCGATGACCGCGCCATGCGCGGCCTCGACCTCCGCGACGATGCGCGCGACCAGGGCTCCGGCGTCCGGGTGCGCCGAGTAGTCCAGCCCCACGACCTCGCCCTCGACACTCGGGTCGTGGTCCCGCACGAGGCCGATGAACGTCGCGACGGCGCCGTGAGAGGGACGGGCGACGGCCGCCACGTGGGCGTCCAGGGACAGCGGGGCGTCCGACACGGCGGCGATCGCGGGCATCAGTGGTCACCGCCGTCGACCTGCGCGATCGCGTGGGCGATCAGCGCGGGCAGCACCTCGAGCGCGGACTCGACCGCGGACATCGATCCCGGCAGGTTGATGATCAGCGCGGGCGGCTCGTGCGCGGTGAGTCCGGCCAGCCCGCGGGAGAGCGCCACGAGGGGCGTGCGGCCAGCGTCGCGCTGGCGCAGCAGCTCGGGGATGCCCGGCAGCGGCACCGCGATGAGCGGCGCGGTCGCTTCGGGGGTGACGTCGCGCGGCCCGATTCCGGTCCCGCCGGTGGTGACCACGGCGCGCGCACCGTCCGCGATGGCGTCCTCGATCACCTGGGCGATCGCGGAGGCGTCGTCGGGGACGATGCGCGGGCTGAGATGAGCGTCGACCGCCGCCAGGCCGCCGCACAGCGCCGGCCCCGTGAGGTCGTCACGCGCGCCCGCAAACGAGCGATCCGAGACCGTGACGACCGCGACGCGGATGCCGGCGAGGGTGGGGGACATGAGGTCAGTCTAGGAACGCGTCGGTTACGCACGGATTGCGGGGACATCCCCGCGCCGGTCACGAGGGCGTGAGCGGGTAGGCGTCGAGCCCCGCGGGCACTCCGAACGCGATCCGATCCCCCAGGGACAGGAGGGCGGCGTCCGCGGGGTCGACGTCCGCCGCCAGGCTCGTGCCGTGCACGCGGACCTCGTCACCGCGCGGCTCGAGGGCGGTGACGTGCTCGGCGATCCAGGCGCGCCCGGGCGCGCGCGGGCCCTCATCGCCCTCGAGCGCCACCGCGGCCGGGCGCGCCGCGACCGCCGCCCGCCGACCCGCACCGGGACCCCCGGTGACCGGCACCCTCACCCCGGCATCGGTGACCAGGGCGCCCCCGCGCATCGTCCCCACCACGAGCACGCGCGCGGCCATGCGCGCGGCGAAGGCCGTCCGCGGGCGGGTCAGGACCTCGCTCGCCGCGCCGGCCTCGACCACGCGGCCGCCCTCCACCACCGCGACGTCGTCCGCGAAGGCGTACGCGTCGAGCGCATCGTGGGTGGTGACGACGGCCGTGCGCTCCTTGAGCAGCGACGAAATCAGCGCGCGCACCTCGCTCGCGGCCCCCACGTCGAGCCCCGCGAAGGGCTCGTCGAGGAGCAGCACGCGCGGCTCGGCGGCGAGCGCCCGTGCGATGGCGACCCTGCGCGCCTGTCCGCCCGAGAGCTCGCCGGGTCGGCGGTCGCCGCATCCGTCGAGCCCCACCCGGGCGAGCCAGTCGTCCGCTGTGGCGCGCGCGGCGGCCCGGGACGCGCCGCGCGAGCGCGGCCCGAACGCGACGTTGTCGCGCACGGACATGGTGGGAAAGAGCGCATCGTCCTGGGACAGCAGGCCGATGCCGCGCTCGCGGGCGGGCGTCGACGTGCGGGCGTCGGCGAGGGGGCGGCCGTCGAGACTCACGTGGCCGTCGGACAGCGGGACCAGGCCGGCGATCGCCTCGAGCACGGTGGACTTGCCGGCACCGTTGGCACCCAGCAGCACGAGCGTGCGGCCGGTGGCGAGCGTGAGGCGGGCGTCGACGCGTCGCGGCTGGACGACCACGTGGCAATCGAGTGTCATCGCGCCAGGCGTCATCGCGTCGGGTGTCATCGGGCGGACCCCACGGGCCGGTAGGCCACCGCGACCACGACGATCGCGATCGCGACCATCACGAGCGACAGGGCGGCGGCCGCGCCGGGGTCGGTCTCGCGCGCGAGGTAGACCTCGAGCGGCGCCGTGCGCGTCACCCCCTCGAGAGAGCCCGCGAACGTGAGGGTCGCGCCGAACTCGCCGAGGGCACGCGCAAACGCGAGCACAGCTCCGGTCGCGAGGGCGGGGCCCAGGGCGGGAAGGGTGACGGTCGCGAGAATGCGAGTCCGCGACGCGCCGAGCGTCGCCGCGACGGCCTCGTGCCGTCCGGTGCGCGCCGCGAGCGCCGACTCGACCGCGACCACCATGAACGGCAGGGCGACGAAGGTCTGCGCGAGGACCACGGCCGTAGTGGTGAAGGCGAGGGACCCGCCCACGGCCTCGCCCAGCAGTCCGCGACGCCCGAAGGCGTAGAGCAGCGCGAGGCCGCCGACCACCGGGGGCAGCACCAGCGGGATGAGTACCAGCGCGCGCGCGACCGCGCGCGCGGCGCCGCGCATCGCGTGCAGTGCGAACGCGAGCGGGACGCCGAGCACCACGACCAGCGCCGTGGCGATCGCCGCCGTGCGGAGGCTGAGCCCGAGGGCGGTCGCGGCGGCGGGGGAGGACACCAGCCCGCCCAAATCGGCGAGCTCAACGCGGCCCACGAGTCCCGCGAGGGGCAGCAGCACCACGAGCGCGCCCGCGATCGCGAGCGGCATCATCCACCGGGGCGCGGTCACGGCACGCCGAACCCTGACTCGGTGAGCATCGCGCGCGCCTCGGGCCCCGTCACGTAGTCGACGAAGTCCGAGGCGAGGGTCGGCTCGGCGGCGGCGTCGAGCGGCGCGATCGGATAGCGCGTGAGGACGCGCTCGGTTCCCTCGATCGCCACGGCCTCGACGCCGTCCGCCCGGGCGATGTCGGTCGCGTAGACCACCCCGGCATCGGCCTGACCCGAGGCCACCTTCGCGAGCACGTCGCTCACCGACTGCTCCTCGGAGGCCGGCGCGAGCCTGAGCGCGTCGAGCGCGGCGAGCTCCGCGGTCGCGGCGCCGCACGGGACCTGCGGGGCGCAGATCACGGACACGACCGCGGGATCCTCGAGGTCGGCCAGGGCCGTGACGCCCGCGGGGTTGCCCGCGGGTACCGCGATGACCAGGTGGTTCTTTGCGAAGAGGCGGGGCTCGACGGCGACCAGGTCCGCCACGGCATCCATCTGGGTGGTGTTCGCGGAGGCGAACACGTCGGCGGGAGCGCCCTCGGCGATCTGTGCGGCCAGATCCGAGGAGCCGCCGTAGGTGACGCGCACGTCGACGTCGGGGTGCGCGATCTCGAACTGATCGGCGATGCGCTCCATGACCTCGGAGAGGGAGGCGGCGGCGTAGACGCTGAGGGTGCGTGACGGTTCGCGAGAGGTGTTCTCCGCGTGGAGGCCGGGGGCGATCCCGCAGCCGGCGGCGGTGCCCGCGAGCGCGAGCGCGATCCCGGCGGTGCGGGCGTGGGCGGTGCGGGCGGTGTGGGTGGCGCGGGCGGTGCGGGCGGCGCGCCTCGGGGTGGTGAGGGTCACGCCTTGGCCGCCGGCGTCTCGACGATGACCGTGGTCGCCTTGACCACCGCGGTCGCGACGGAACCGGGCTCGAGGCCCAGCTCCCGCACGGCCTCGGCGCTCATGAGCGACACGACGCGGTGCGGTCCGCACTGGAGGTCGACCTGGGCCATGACGCCGTCCGCGATCACGCGCGTGACGATTCCGGTGAAGCGGTTGCGGGCCGAGCGCCCGACGCCCGTCGGGTCCTCGGGCGCCGCGGCCCGGGAGGCGAAGGCCGCGACGTCGACGCCGTCGACCAGGAGGCGTCCGGCGGAGTCCTTGAGCGTGGGGATCGACTCGGCGTCGATCCACCTGCGCACGGTGTCGTCGCTCACGCCCAGGAGGGCGGCGGCCTCGGAGACTCGCAGATGCGGCATGAAGACGATGCTAGTGACGCACATGCGGCGCAGCAAGGCGTCTGGGGTGTGGGTCAGGGGGTGGGGATCGGGGTGCGCGGGTGGGTTGGCGGAAGGGCGGGTGGGTCGGCGGGTTGGCGGGCGGGGTTTGGTGGGCGGGGTTTGGTGGGCGGGTCCTGGACCGGCTGAGGCCGGGTGACGTTCTGCGGACGGCCGCGCTGCGCTTAGCGCAGAGGATTTTGCGATTCTCGAGGCCTCGATGGCCTTGGCGCAGAGGATTTTGCGATCGGGCTGGGTTGAGATCCCAGTGCAATCTGCAGATCTGATGCGCGAGGCCCGAATCCGCCCCAGAAATCGCAAGATTCTCTGCGCGAAGCGGGTTCCGCCTGCCGGTCAACGTTTGAGCACGCCAAGGACGGACCGCAGGATCGACCGGCCGATCTCGCGCCCCGCGGTGCGCGCGAAGTCGCGCACCGGCGCCGACTCGAGCACCTGCTCGACGCCCGACTTCTCGGAGCGGCGGGAGGACCCCGAGGAGGACTTGGAAGAGGACCCGGAGGAGGAGCCGCGGGGAGACCCGGAAGAGGACCCGGAAGAGGGCCCGGAAGAGGACCCGGCGGAAGGCCCGGGCTCGCGGCTGGCGGCCTTCGCGGCCCGCGCGGTCAGCATCTCGTACGCGCTCTCGCGATCCACGGCCGTCGCATAGCGCGGCGCGAGCGGAGAGGCCACCACGGCCTCGGCTACCACCTGAGCGGGCGCGGGATCCATGAGCCCGCGCGGCGCGCACAGCCGCGTCCACGCGACCGGGGTCGGCGCTCCCTTGTCGCTCAGCACCGTCACCACCGCCTCGCCGATACCCATCGTCGTGAGCACCTCCTCGAGGTCGTACGGCGAATTCGGGAAGGTGCGCGCGGTCGCCCGCATGGCCGCGGCATCGTCCGGAGTGAACGCGCGCAGCGCGTGTTGGATGCGTGAACCCAGCTGGCCCAGGACATCGGCCGGCACGTCCTTGGGGGTCTGTGTGCAGAAGAACACGCCCACGCCCTTCGAGCGGATGAGCCGCACCGTCTGGGTGACCTGAGCGAGGAACTCCTTGGACGCATCGGCGAACAGCAGGTGTGCCTCGTCGAAGAAGAACACGAGGCGCGGCTTGTCCGCGTCGCCCACCTCGGGGAGGTCGGCGAACAGGTCCGCGAGCAGCCACATGAGGAACGTCGAGAACAGCTGCGGGTGGTCGAGCAGGCGCGGCAGCTCGAGCGCGGAGATGATGCCCCTGCCGTCGGGCGCGAGCCGCAGCAGATCCGTGGTGTCGAAGGCCGGCTCGCCAAAGAACTCGTCGCCGCCCTGGGCCTGAAGATTCGCGATCTCGCGCAGCAGCACGCCCGCCGTCTGCGTCGACACCCCGCCGATCGTCTTGAGCTCCGCCTTGCCCTCGTCGGACGTGAGGTGCGCGATCACGGCGCGCAGGTCCTTGAGGTCGAGCAGCGCGAGCCCGTTGGTGTCCGCCCAGTGGAACACCAGCCCCAATGCGGATTCCTGGACGTCGGTGAGGCCCAGCACCTTTGCGAGCAGCAGCGGCCCGAAGTCGGTGACGGTCGTGCGCAGCGGCAGCCCCGTGCCGGCGGCGGCCTCTCCCAGCGCGTAGAACTCGACGGGGTAGGCGCGCGGCTCCCACTCCTGGCCGATGTCGGCGGCTCGCGTGGCGATGAAGTCCTTGGCCTCGCCCGCGACCGCCATGCCCGACAGTTCGCCCTTGATGTCCGTCACGAAGACCGGCACCCCGGCATCGGACAGCGACTCGGCGAGGCCCTGCAGCGTGCGCGTCTTGCCCGTCCCTGTCGCCCCCGCGATGAGTCCGTGGCGGTTCATCATCGCGAGTGGGAGGCGCACCTGTGCCGCGGGGTTGCCGGCTCCGCCCTGCACGAGCGCGCCGAGCGTGATCGACGGACCGTCGAAGGTGTAGCCCGCGGCCACCGCCGCGGCGTGGTCGGGACCGTTCGGTTCGCTCATGCTCCCCAATGTAGGGAGGGACGATGCCCGGCGCGCGGCGAGCGGATCAGGCGGGAGGGGGAGTGGTGGGCCTTGCGGGCCCGTCCTCGCGGTCGATGGTGTCAAAGACCTGGTGGTAAAGCTGCGCGTGGACGCGCTCGACGTGGGGGATGTCCTCGAACTCCAGGGGGTCGTCGGACGCGGACTCGATGATGAGCGTGCCGGTGCGCAGCATGCGGTCGATGAGGCCGTGGCGGAACTGCACCGTGTTGACGCGAGCGAGCGGGATGTCGATGCCGGTCTTGGTCAGCACGCCGGTGCGGAAGATCACGCGGCGGTCCGTGATGACGAAGTGCGTGGTGAACCAGCGAATGAACGGAGCGATGCCCCACCAGATGACCACGATCGCGAGGATCACGCCGATCGCGATGCCGATCACGGTCTGCGTGGTGTCCGTGAGGTCCGATCCCGTCACGAGCATGCCGGCCACGACGGCCGCCGCGACCGCGAGGGCCGCCACGATCACGGGGCCGATCAGAGCCTTCCAGTGGGGGTGGCTGTCGACGACGATCTCCTCGTCGGGGGCAAGCAGCGTGCGCGGGTATCCCATGACGCCGAACGTAGCAGCGGCGACGGTCGCGCGGAAGCCCAGCGCAGTGTGCCGCGAGGCGACGCTGACGCGCCGGTCACGTCCCGGTCACCGCCAGGAAACATGCCGTGGCTAGTGTGGGGCGCATGACCTCGTCACCGAACACGCCGTGGGCCGGCTACCAGCCCGTGCAGGCGTGGGACGAGGCCGTCGACCTCGACGGCAAAGTGAGGGAGCCGTACTCGCGCGTGTACGCGGAGATCGACCGGATGTCCGGCGATGACCTCTACTCACGGGCCGAGGCTCTCGCCTCGACCTATCTCGCCCAGGGCGTGACGTTCGATCACGCGGGCGAGGAGCGGCCGTTCCCCCTCGACATCGTCCCTCGCGTCGTGGGCGCTAGCGAGTGGGACATCATCTCGCCCGGTGTGGCGCAGCGCGTGAAGACCCTCGAGGCCTTTCTCGCGGATGTGTACGGCTCGCAGCATTGCGTCAACGACGGCGTGGTGCCGCGCCGCCTCATCGCTACCTCGCAGTACTTCTATCGGTCGGCCGCCGGGATCGACCCCGCGAACGGCGTGCGGGTGCACGTGTCGGGAATCGACCTGGTGCGCGACCAGCACGGCATCTGGCGGGTCCTCGAGGACAACGTCAGGGTGCCGTCGGGAGTCAGCTACGTGCTGTCGAACCGCCGCGCGATGTCGCAGATGTTCCCCGACATGTTCGGCGCGATGGGCGTGCGCCCGGTGCTCGAGTACTCG
The DNA here is from genome assembly GCF_039545075.1 of Demequina sediminis. NCBI lineage: Bacteria > Bacillati > Actinomycetota > Actinomycetes > Micrococcales > Demequinaceae > Demequina > Demequina sediminis. The sequence continues at coordinate 55,295 of NZ_BAABRR010000014.1, forward strand.
CAGCGCCTGCGTGCCGCGCTCGCGAAGTCGGCTCCCGACGATGTCGACGACCCGACCATCGTGGTGCTCACCCCCGGCGTCTTCAACAGCGCGTACTACGAGCACTCTCTGCTCGCCCGCACCATGGGCGTCGAGCTGGTCGAGGGCCGCGACCTCGAGACCCACAACGGGCGCGTGTACATGCGCACCACGGCCGGCAGGCGGCGCGTCGACGTCATCTACCGCCGCGTCGACGACGACTACTTGGACCCCGTGGTCTTCCGCCCCGACTCGACGCTCGGAGCACCCGGGCTGGTGCACGCCGCGCGGCTCGGTAACGTCACGATCGCGAACGCGATCGGTAACGGCGTCGCGGACGACAAGCTGATCTACACGTACATGCCCGACCTCACGCGCTACTACCTGGGGGAGGAGCCGATCCTGCCCAACGTGGACACGTGGCGCCTCGAGGAGCCCGAGGCCCGCGCCGAGGTCATGGACCGCCTCCACGAGCTCGTGGTCAAGCCCGTCGACGGCGCGGGCGGCAAGGGCGTGACGATCGGCACCAAGGCCTCCGCGCAGGAGCTCGACGCGGTGAGGGCGCAGATCCTCGAGGACCCGCGCGGCTGGATCGCACAGCCGGTCATCCAGCTGTCGACCGTGCCGACCCTCACCGACGACGGCCTCGAGCCTCGCCACGTGGACCTGCGCCCGTTCGCGGTCAACGACGGCGACGACGTCTGGGTGCTGCCGGGCGGGCTCACGCGCGTCGCGCTCGCGCGGGGCCAGCTGATCGTGAACTCGTCGCAGGGCGGCGGGTCCAAGGACACCTGGGTGCTGGGCGGCGTGCGCCAGCGCAGGGGCGCCACCACGCCGCCGCCGGAGTCGCGCGTCGAGCTGGCGGGGATCGGCTCGGTGCCGCAGGCGGCCCACCCCGACGACGTCGAGCAGGGGCAGCAGCAACAGCAGCAACAGCAGCAGGGGGAACCCTCATGCTGAGCCGCATCGCGGAGTCGCTCTTCTGGATCGGTCGCTATGTCGAGCGCGCGGACAACACCGCGCGGCTGCTCGACGTGCACCTCAACGTGCTGCTCGAGGACCCCTGGGTCGACGAGCCGAGCGCGAACGCCTCGCTGCTCGCGGTCATGAACTGCGAGATCGAGGCGCCCGTGTCGCGCCGCGATGTGCTCGCGACGCTCGCGTTCGACCCGGAGAGGGCATCGTCCATCGCCTGGACGCTGGGTGCGGCACGCGAGAACGCGCGCCGCGCGCGCGAGGTGATCAGCACCGAGGTGTGGGAGTCGCTCAACACCACGCGCAACCAGCTGCCGCGCTGGAGCGCCTCGGCGCGCCCCCACGAGTACTTCGTGTGGGTGCGCGAGCGCGCCGCGGTGGTGTGGGGGCTGCACAGCGCGACCACGTCGAGGGACGATGCCTGGCACTTCATGGAGTTGGGACGCTCGCTCGAGCGCGCGGACATGATCGCGCGGCTGCTCATGACGCGCCACTTCGAGGGAACCTCGGGACCCAACTGGACGACTCTGTTGCGCTCGTGCAGCGCCCACGAGGCGTACCTGCGGACCGTGCGCGCGCTCGTGACGGAGGAGCGTGCCGCCGAGTTCCTGCTGGTCGACCGGCTGTTCCCCCGCTCGATCGCGTACAACCTGCAGAAGGCCGAGGACACGCTCGGCCTCATCGAGGGCGCGTCGAACTCGCGCGCGCTGTCGGACCGCGCGCGGCTCGCCCTCGGACGCGCTCGCACCAACCTCGAGTACCGCGACGTGCGCGACGTGCTTGACGACCTTCCCAGCCAGATGAGGGAGGTGCAGCGCGCGTGCGGCGCGGCATCGGACCTCATCAGGGACCGCTACTTCCTGCCCGCCTCGACGGTGCTGTGGAACCAGGAGGCGCTATGACACGGGAGACACCGTGACCACGCTGCGCATCGAGCACCGCACCACCTTCACGTATTCGACGCCGTTGGTGTCCTCGTACAACGAGGCGCGCCTCACGCCGGCGTGGCTGCCGCGCCAGCGCGTGCTCGAGTCGCGTGTCGACGCGGCGCCCATCACGTGGCGCTCGTCGTACCGCGACTACTGGGAGGCGGAGGTGGTGGTCTTCGAGGTGCTGCAGCCGCACGAGAGCCTCACCGTCGTGGGACGCAGCCTGGTCGAGGTGGCCGGCGCTCCCGCGCGTGAGGAGCGTGCCAGCTGGGACACCCTCGCGGGCCCGCGCTTCCAGGACCTGCTGAGCGAGTACCTGGGCGTGAGCGACGTCACCGAGCCCACCGAGGAGCTCGCCGAGGTCGCACGTGAGGCCGCCAGTCGCCTCGAGCCCGACGCCGCCGCGCGTGCCATCTGCGATCACCTGCACGACCAGATGCGCTACGTGCCGGGAGCCACCACGGTCCACACGCCCGCGCGGGACGCGTGGGAGGTGCGCTCGGGCGTGTGCCAGGACTTCGCGCACCTCGCGATCGGGGCGCTGCGGACGGTGGGGATTCCTGCACGCTACGTCTCCGGATACCTGCACCCCAAGCGCGACGCGGAGATCGGGGAGACCGTCGCGGGGGAGTCACACGCGTGGGTCGAGTGGTGGACGGGCGACTGGTACGGCTTCGACCCGACCAACGACCGCGAGGTGGGTGACCACCACGTGATCGTCGCGCGCGCGAGGGAGTACACGGACATCCCGCCGCTCACCGGTGTGGTCGCGGGCTCGACGACGGGCCTCGACGTCACCGTGCACGTCACGCAGGTCGAGTAGCGCTCCACACATGCCACGAGGGGCCGGTCCATGCGGACCGGCCCCTCGCGTCGTGTCGCGTTATCCCAGCGGACCGTAGAGCGCGGGGCTCGTGCGGGCCTGGGTGAGCGTCTCGAACGCGTACGCGAGGCCCAGCAGCGGCCCCTCGTCGAAGTCGCGTCCCAGCCACTCGAGGTTCACGCCCGCACCGGTGATGGTGGCGTCCGCCTCGATGGCCTGACCCATCGGCACCGTGACCGACGGCATGCCCGTGTTGGGGCTGAGGCGCAGGTTGGTGCTCTGCGTGCCGTAGGGGTTGCCGCTCGGGTAGACCAGCGCGTCGAGGTCGAGGTCATCCATCATCTGGGTGACCAGCTCCTTGCCGTACGCGAGCTGCAGCGTGTGGCTGCCCTCGGGTCCGGCCCACGCCTGGTAGGTCTCCTCGGTGACGTTGTCACGGCTCACGTAGACGCCGGACCGCGAGGTCACGAAGCGACCGGACGCGATGATGTCCGTGAGCGTGCGCAGGCTCACCTCGGGGGCGAGGAAGTGCGCGATGTACTCGTTGAGGTCGTGCTTGAACTCGGCGGTGCTGCCGCTGCCCTCGCTGAGCACCGAGGCAAAGCCCGACGGCGGCGTGACCTCGACCACCGTGGCACCGGCGGCCTCGAGCGTCGCGACGGACTCGTCGAAGAGCCTGCGGGTGGTCGCGTTGGTGCCGAGCATCGACGCGACGTAGCCGATGCGGGCACCCTCGAGGGCGTCCTCGTCGAGGTACGACGTGTAGGACTCGGGCACGAGTCCCGCCTGGCGCTCGGTCACGGGATCCGCGGGGTCGATGCCGACCACGGCGTCGAGGGCGACGGCGGAGTCGAGCACCGTGCGGGTCATGGGACCGCCGGTGTCCTGGCTGAGGGCCAAGGGGACGATGCCGTCGCGGCTCGCGAGGCCGACCGTGGGACGCACGCCCACGAGCTGGTTGTACGACGACGGGACGCGGATCGAGCCGCCCGTGTCGGTGCCAAACCCGATCCCCGCCAGGTTGGCCGAGATCGCGGCGCCCGTGCCGCCGGACGAGCCTCCCGCGCTGCGCGCCGTGTTGTACGGGCTCGCCACGCGAACGCTGGACCCGGCGGGCTCGCCCGTCGAGAACTCCGAGACGAAGCCGTAGGCGAACTCGTCGAGGCTGGCCTTCGCCAGGATGACCGCGCCCGCGTCGCGCAGGCCTTCGACCATCGTGGCGTCCGTCGCGGTCTGGTTGTTCTCCCAGCACGCGCAGCCCGCGGTGGTGGGCATGTCGACCGTGTTGTAGTTGTCCTTCACGGCCACGGGCACGCCCAGCATCATGCTGGTCATTCCCTGGTCGGCACGCACGGCGTCCGCCTGCGCGGCCGCCGCGAGAGCAACATCCGAGGTCGTGATGATCGAGCGCAGCGGACGACCGGTGCCCGAGGTGTCCACGAGCGTTGTGTCGTACGCCGCGATCCTGTCGAGGTACTCCTGAGTGATCTCGACGGAGGTGGTCACGCCGGCGTTCATCGCCGCCTGCATGTCGACCACCGAGGCCTCCACCAGCTCGAACGGTCCGTCGTCGTAGATCATGCGCTGCGACACGGCGGCGAGGTCGGCCACCGTGATGACGCCGTCGTCGTCGACATCAGCGTGCGCGATGTCGCCCCATGCAGGGTCGGACGCGGTCGCCCCGAGTGACGCGGCGAGGACCTCGAGGTCCGCGGTGTCGACCGCGAGGTCGCCCGTGACGTCGAGCTCGGTGTAGTACGGCGCGAGCATGCTCGCGCTCGAGTCGGGTGCCGCGACGGCCGCGGAGGGCCACGCTGCCGCGGTCGCGGTCAGCAGCACGACGCCGGTCGTGGCGGCCAGCCGGCGAGGGGACGAGGACATGAGGGTGCTCCTTGAGGCGTGACGAGAGGCGGCGTTCACGACTGCACCGCCTTGCGGCGCAGCACGAGCGCGAGACCGGCCACGATCGCCAGTGCGGCGAGGGTGACGGGCAGCGCGATGTCCGCTCCGGTCGACGAGAGCGAGTCGTCGACGGGCGCGGCGGACGCGGTCGGCTCCGAGCTGGGCTCAGGAGTCGCCGAGGGCTCCTCGGACGGAGCGGCGGAGGGCTCCTGAGACGGCTCGGGCGAGGGCGACGAGGGTTCCGGAGTCGGCTCGGCTGCGGCCTCGAGCGTGAGGTCGGTCGCGTCGACGTCCTCCGCGGTGACGACCGCGGTGTCCGCGCCCACGAGCGCGAGCGACGAGAGGTCGAGCGTCGCGTCTCCCGCGGCGATCACCGTGAATTGCGCCGTGATCGCGTCGATGTCGCCCTCGAGGGAGGGGGAGGTGCCGAGCCGCGTGGACGTCACGGTGAGGGTGCCGCCGGTGACCGAGGCGGAGGTGAAGCCCCCGTCGGGTCCCCTCGCGGAGCCGTCCACGTAGTCGAGGAGGGCGGGGTCGAAGTCGAGGTCCGCCTCGAAGGCGAAGACGTCGGTGGCGCCGGGGATGGAGACCGCGACGTCGATGACGTCGCCCACGGTCGCGGTCGCCGGGGCGGTGACGACCGCGGGCGACGAGGAGGGTGCCGCGACGGCGCCGGAAGCGCCGAACGACGCGAGGGCGACGGCGACCGCGCCGCTGAGGGCGACGGACCGGCGCACCCGCGCGCGGTGACTCGGTGAGGGCATGGGGGATTCCTTCGTGAGAGGCCCGCGCCGGAACTGCGCCCGCGGCGCGGGGAGGTGGCGTCAGCGGCGCACGTCCGCACGCTAACTACTTCGCATTACACGAATGTTTGCGAGATGTTTCAGCAAAAACACACGGGCGGCGGCCCCCTCCGTGCCGCGCGGGAGTGGGTCGCGACGAGCGCCGCCAGGTAAGGTATGGCGGTGCCCTCAACCCCCGACATCGCCGTTGTGGTGACGACTCACCGCGAGGGTCGCCACCTGATTCCGACCATGCGCGGGCTCGCGCGCACCGTCGCTCATGCGCGGCGTGCCGGACGCGCCGTCGAGGTGGTAGTGGTGCGTGACCGTGCGGATGCACGGACCGTGGAGCAGACGGACACCTTGATCGCGAGCGGCATGCTCGCCGACGCCGTCGAGGCGCGCGTGATCGACGTCGACCATGGGGATCTGGGCCTATCCCGCAATGCGGGGATCGCGCTTACTTCTGCTCCCATGGTCGGCATCCTCGACGCCGACAACCTCCCGTCGGAGAACTGGCTCGATGCCGCCGCGCGCGTGCTCGATGCCGCCCCCGGGCCTAGCATCGTGCATCCCGCGCGCCTCCTGAAGTTCGGCGACGACCTGGCTGTCTGGCCGCTCGTGGGCACGGATGACCCGCGCTTTCATGCGGGCCTGCTCGCCTGGTTCAATATGTGGGACGCGTTCGCGCTCATGCATCGTGCGGTGGCTGTGGCGCATCCCTATCGCGAGTCCCGTCCTGACTCCGGCTTTGGGCCTGAGGACTGGGCGTTTAACTGCGACACCGTCGCCGCAGGCATCCCTCATCTCATCGTCCCCGAAACCACGCTGTACTATCACGCACGCAGGCACGGATCCCTCGCGGGAGCACACGCCGGCTCACTGGTGCCCCGCACCGCGCTGCTGAGGGACAAAGAGGTCGCGCGGGCAGAAGTCGCTAGGCTCGCTCCTCGCGTGCAGCGAGGCGAGCAGGCCGCGGCGGCGCCGCGGCTCGTCCGTGCCGCGCGTCGAGCGGCACGCCTGGCCCGTGCGACCAGCGCGCGCCTCGGACGGGAGATGCGTGGCACGGCGGAAGGCACCGAGCAGCGTGAGATTCCCGCCGAGCTCACCATGCTCACGCCTGGCGAGATAGCGGATTGGCACGGCGCCCACCTCTTGCAGCCGCTCCTGCGCACTCCCGTCGAGCGCCACCTGGTCGAGTATCGCGTCGTCGGCACGGACTACGACGCATTGTCGGTCAACGACCGCTTCGCCTACTGGTCGGTGATCGATCAGTTGCCCGAGCGGCTCGACTTCCTCTTTGTCGCGTTGTGGGTGCGGACCGGCGGCGGTGACCGTATGACCCTGAAGCACCTGCATGCATTGCGCAGGCTGCGGCCCGACGCCACCGTGGCGCTCATCACCACCGAGCCCGATGCCTCGGAGCACCTCGCCGAGGTGCCGGACGGTGTCACCGTGGTCGAACTCGGCAGGTTCCGCCTGTGGCCGCAGTTCACCGAGCAGGTGCTCGCGATGGTGTGCGCGCAGCTCCGGCCCGAGACCATTCACATCAACAACTCGGTCGCCGGCTTCTGGGCACTCCAGCGCTTCGGCCGCCAGATCGCGCGCCACAGCCGTGTCTACCTGCAGACCTTCTGCGTCGACCGCTTCGACGACCTCTCGGAGTGGTCGTTCCTCTACAATCGGCCGCTCGACTTCTTTGATCACGTCACGGGTATCCTCACCGACAGCCAGGCCTTCGTCGACCAGGTCATCGAGGTGCAGGGCGTGCCGCGCGAGCTGTTTACGGTGTTCACCGTGGTGGATACCGAGTCACTCGCCCCCGCGCTTGTGGCGCGCGGGACAGTTGCTCGTGACGCCTCGGGGCCCACGCGCCTGCTGTGGGCCGGCCGCTTCGACTTCCAGAAGCGCCTCGACCGACTCGCTGACATCTCGGTGGAACTCCGCGCCAAGGGGGCGCCCGTTGAGATCGTCGTCAAGGGTCGTGCCGTCGTCGAGAGCGATGAGCGCTGGCAGGACCACCTGACGCGTGCGGAGGCGGGTGTCGCCACGGTGGAGGGTCCGTACGAGGGCGGCTTTGTTCATGCACGTCCCGAACAGTTCGACGCGCTCCTGCTGAACTCCGACTACGAGGGCGTGCCCATGGTCATGCTCGAGGCCATGGCCGTCGAGCTTCCCGTGATCGCGCCGCTCGTGGGCGGCGTGGGAGAGATGCTCGACGAGACCGTTGGCTACCCCGTCGACCCAGGGTCAGGCCTGGCTGGCTACCTGGAGGCCATCGAGGCGATTCGTGCCAACCCCTCCGAGGCCGCCGCAAGGGCGCGCCGCGCGCGCGAACGCGTCGAGCGGGCCGCCTCGCTCGACGCGTTCGACGCGACGCTCGAGGCCCTTCCCGGCTATCTGCCCCGGCGCACGGGTCCCGGCCGTGCGCGCGCCGCGCTCAGGTACTTCGCGTCCCCCAAGGCCGCAGAGCGGCTCGCGCGGGACGGCTCGGACATCGTCGTCTATACCGGGTCGAACGGACACTCGAACTTCGGCGACGTCCTGCAGACCAAGAACATCCTCGCGGGCTGGCAGCGACGGTCCGAGCACCACACCACGCTGATCATGCCGGCCTACGCGGCGTTGCCCGCGGGCCGGGCGGCGCTGCTCGAGTCCTGGTACCCGGCGGATGCGGTGGTCTTCGCGACCACCCAGGCGGTCGAGGTGCGCGGCACGGGCCTCGTGGAGATTCCACCGCCCGCGGGCGGGCGCATGGTGCACGTCGTGGGTGGGGGCTATCTTAATGCGCGCTGGGGAGGGGAGCACTTCCCGATCATCGATGCCCTCGCCCACGACGCCGGTGAGGTGCCCGTGCTCTTCTCCGGCCTGCAGATCGACCGTCCCGCGCTGGACGGGTTCGTCGAGCTCGCGCGCCACCACCGCATCGTCCAGGTGGGGCTACGCGACCACGTGTCCCTCGCGCTCGCAAGAGAGCACCTCGACGTCCCCGTGGAGTTCACGTTCGACGACCTCACGGAGATCTTCCAGGACTGGGCGCGCGCGGCGGTCGGCCACGAGCGCCGCCCCGGGCCCACCCGTGTCGCGGTCCACATGAACACGTCGGACTACGCAGGCGGCGAGCGCGCGCTCGCGATGTGGCGGTCAATCCTGCACGAGGTCGCGGCGACCCTGCCCGGCTGCGAGCTCACGCTGCTGCACGCGTACGACGACGCGCGACTCGACGTACGCGACACGCTCGACACCGTGACCGCGCTCGCGGAGGACATGCCGTTCTCGACCTTCACGGTGCTCGACATCGCCAAGGCGTCCCTCGAGTATCGGTTCGGCGAGGGCCTCCCGGCCCCGCTACGCCCGATCCTCGACGTCGACCTGGTGCTGTCGTCGTCGTATCACACGGCGCTCTTCGGGGCGCTGATGGGCAAGCCCGCGTACCTCATGGGGGCGAGCGAGTACTTCCGCCAGAAGGCGCAGCTGTTCCGCCTGCCCGAGCTGTCGGAGTTCCTCGCGGCACCCGGGGACTACCTGCTCGACATCCCCGAGGAGCTCGCGGCACGCGCGGCGTGGCTCGAGCGTCTCGCGACGCTGCCGGAGTCCCTCGACTAGCCCGTGTACTCGAAGTGCCACGGCTCGGGCTTGGTGCCCGACGGCCGTGCCCACGTGGGCAGCACCCAGTTGTAGATCGCCGAGTACTCCTTGAGCCACGTGTACTGAGCGCCCGCTGTGCCACCCGTCAGGCGGGCGGTGCTGATGTCGACCGCGAGTCCCCAGCCGTGGTTCGAGGTGCCCGGCGTCGCGGCCAGATCACCATAGAGCTCCTTCGCCCGCACCTGGTCCTCGTACGAGCGGTAGGAGTCGTTGAGCGGCAGGTTGACGCCGAACTTCGCGCGGAACGCCGCGTTGAGGAGCTCGAGGTCGTGAGCGGCGGTGCACGCGAGGAGCTCGACGGAGTCCCACGACAGGCCGCACAGCGCCGAGGCCGGAATGCGGCCATTCGAGTAGTCCGAGCGGATCTCGATGCCCGCCGCTCCCGCCTTACCGATCAGGTAGTAGCTCGACGCCCACAGTTTCTGGGTGCCGACCATCACCTCGACCCAGCCGTTCGCGGTGTTGCCTGTCGGGTACACCTTCGCCTCGCGCGATAGCTGCGCCATCGCGGGGTACTCCGTCGACGGTCCGGTGCGGAAGTTCAGAGAGCTCGCTCCGTAGACGTACAGCGTCGTGTGGCGGATCGTGCTGCCACCCACGCCCGCGGTGACCTCGACCTCGCCCGACTCGTGGAGACGGTACAGGTACGCGGCCATCGCGTCGCGCGTGATCGCGGCCTTGGGGCGGTACTCGGCCCCCGCCGACGTCGTCCAGCCCTCGGCGATGCCCGTCTTCGCGAGCCACGTGATCTCGCGATAGAAGGGGTCGGACGCCGCGACGTCGACGAACGGCGACCTCGATGGCAGGGTGACGGCGGGCTCTCCCGCGAGGCGGTAGAGGAATGCGGCCATCGCCTCACGCGAGATTGTCGTGAGCGGGCGGTACTCCACGCCGTTCGAGGTGCGCCAGCCCGTGCTGATGCCCTCCGCGTAGAGCCACGTAATCTCCTTCGAGAACTCGCTCGACGAGGAGCTGACGTCCGTGAACGGCTTCGCGGTCGAGGAGGCCGCGGGGTAGCCCACGAAGCGATACAGGAAGGCGGCCATCGCGTCGCGGGTGACCGTCGCGGTGGGGCGGAACACGGTCGACCCGTCGCTGAGCGTCCAGCCGCGGGAGATTCCGGTGGTCGACATCCACGCGATCTCGGTCGCGAACGCCGAGTACCGCGGTCCCGCGGCGGAGCTGACGTCCGCGAACACGCCGGTGGTGGGCGTCGCGAGGGCCGTCATGGTGGGGGCGCGGGGAGCCGGTTCCGGCGCGGCGGACGGCTCTGCGGCGGGGGACGGCGCTGCGGTCGGGATCGGCTCCGCAGGGGTGGGAGCGGCGGACGGCTGCGGCGTCGCGCTCGGCGTGGGAGAGACGCTGGGTTCCGGAGAGGCGGTCGGCTCGGGGGTCGCGGTGGGCGACGGAGTGGCGCTCGGGGCGGGGAGGGACGATGCCGGCGTCGGGTCGGGGGAGGGGGTCGCCGTGGAGGCGGCCGCGGGAGCGGCGATGCCCGCCGCGATCGCCGCCGTCGCGAGCGTCGCGAGGACGCGCAGGCGCATGCTCTGTCCGGGTCGTCGAGCTGAGGGACTGCTCACCGCGAGAATCCTCCTGAGGTCGTGCGCGACGTCCGCCGCGCGGGCACGCCCTCATCATCGGCTGGTTGACAGTCGAACAAAAGCCGGCGAGACAAATGTCACGCGCTACCAGGACAGAGCACAGGGGCGGACCCCGGCATCGTGCCGGAGTCCGCCCCTGAGGTGAGTGTTACGCGCCGTAGTGGAAGCGGTAGAGGAACGCCGCCATCGCGTCGCGCTTGGTGGTGCCGAGCGGGCGGTAGTCGGACGTGCCGTCACCGTTGTCCCAACCGGTGCTGATCTGCTGCTGTCCCAGCCACGTGATCTCGTCGTAGAACGCGGTGCTCGTGGGCGTGACATCGGCGAACAGGTCGGTCTCGGGGAGCTCGACCTCGGGTGAGCCGGCGAAGCGGTAGAGGAACGCCGCCATGGCGTCGCGCGTGATGCGCGCCTGGGGCCGGAACTCCTGACCCTTGGCGGTGCCCCAGCCCTCGGTGATGCCCTGCGTCGACAGCCACACGATTTCCTTGTAGAAGGCCGTCGACTCCGGCGTCACGTCGACGAACGGCGAGGTCTCGGGAAGATCCACCTCGGGCGAGCCCGCGTAGCGGTAGAGGAAGGCCGCCATCGCGTCGCGCTTGATGGTCTCGAGGGGACGGAAGCTGAAGCTGCCGTCGCCGTTCGCGTAGCCGGTGGTGATGCCGGCGTTCGCGAGCCACGAGATCTCGGTCACGAACGCGGAGGCCGCGATGTCGGTGACCGCGGCGTCCGCCGCGAATGCGAGGGGAGTCCGCGTCTCGAACGGGGCGTACTTCGCGCCGCCGCCCGGGTAGGTGTAGACGCCCCACGCGCCCTCGATCGACTCGAGCGCGTGCTTGTCCACCGCGAGCTCCGTCGTGAAGGAGCCGTCCGGCTCGAGCTCGACGGCGCCGGCGGCCGCTCCGCCGATCGTCGCCATGTCCTCCGCGAGGACCGCCCACGAGACGTCGCCGTTGACGCGCGCCGAGCTCGGCGCGTTCTCCGTCGGGCGCCACACGTCCGCGTACTTGCCGACCGTCACGTAGATGCCGGTGAACTTGCCGGCGAGCGGCGGGCGGGTCCCCGTCGTGGCGGTGCCCGCAGGAAGGAAGTTGCGGCCCTCGACGGTCACCGTGGTGAGGTGCGCGAGGTCGTCGACCTGCGACACCTCGACGCGAGGAGCAAAGGTGATCGGCGTCGCGGTCTCGAACGGCGCGTACACTGCGCCACCCGCGGCGTAGGTGTACACGCCCCACGTGCCGCTGGCCTCGTCGAGTGTGTCGTCGGTCACGTCGAAGGTCGCCGTGAAGGTGCCCTCGGGGGTGAGCTCGATCGCGCCGGCTGCGGCACCGCCTACCGTCGCCATGCTCTCCGCGGGTAGCGCCCACCGGGTGAAGGCGTTCGAGCGGGCCGCGCTCGGCGCGCCCTCCGACGGCTGCCACGTGTCCGCGTACTTGCCGACCGCGACGTAGACGCCGGTGAACGCGCCGGAAAGCGGCGGGCGAGTGCCGGTCGTGGGCGTTCCTGCAGGCAGGAAGCCCTCGCCCGTCACGGTGATCGTGTCGCCGGTGCCGTCGAGGTTCGTGGTCCGATCGACGGTGACGGTCGGGGTGAGGGTGGCCTCGGCCGGCACGGAGAAGGTCACCGGGTCGAGCACGGTGCCCTCGCTATAGAAGGACATGCCATTGCCCGAGAACGCCACGGCGCCTGCGGCCGTGAGCGTCGCGGGGACGCTCGTGTACGTCACGAGGCCGTCGGAGGTGGCCGGCGCGGTCGCGGAGAGGTCGAGCTCGGCCAGGTCCGTCTCGGTCGGCTCCCCGCCCGCGGTCGTGACGAGCGCGACGAGCGTCGCGGAGTCTCCGTCGATCTCGACCGACGGGTCGGCGATGGTGACGTCGAGCACGCCGTCGTGGCCGTAGTAGGTCACGTCGCCGTCGTACAGCGGCGCGCCCTCGGCGTCCGCGCGCAGCGGGAACGTCGTGGCGATGCCGTCATCGGTGGCCGGCGCGCTGGCCGTGACGCTGCCCTCCGCGATAGAGCCGATGAGGTAGCTGCGGAACGAGGCCTTGAAGCCCCACCTGAGGGCCGCGGAGGCGGAGTCCGCCTGAGCAGGAACGGCAATGGCGAGCGGTGCGGCGAGCGCGATGAGCGCCGCGGCGACCGCGATGCGACCCGCGCCAGGGCGCGCGGAATCAGTGCTGGATGGCACGAATACTCCAGGGAGGTAGGGGCGCGCAAGGCGCAACTGTCACGAGGTAAGGGAACCCTTACTCGGGACTCTACCGGCCCGAAGAGGTAAAACGCAACGCGCCTGTGCCGTTATTCGCGCGCGTCAACAGTCCCGTGCGGGAAGCTACAGCCCCTGCTCGTCGAAGCGGAACAGGAAGGCGGCCATCGCGTCGCGCGTGATCTTGTTGAGCGGGCGGAACTCCTTCTTGCCCCCGCTCACGGACCAGCCGGTCGTGATGCCCGTCTCGGCGAGCCACGTGATCTCCTTGTAGAACGGCGACGTGGTCGCGACGTCCGTGAAGGGCGACGTGGCAGGGGGAGTGAAGGGTGGCTCCCCCGCGTAGCGATAGAGGAACGCGGCCATCGCATCGCGCGTCACCTGTGCGGTAGGACGGAACTCGCGACCGCTCGGGGTCGACCATCCGGTCGTGATGCCGGTCGTGGCCAGCCATGCGATCTCGGTCTGGAAGGCCGAGGAGGCGGTGTCCGTGAACTCCGGGGCGGCCGCCGTGTCGACGGGAGGCTCGCCCTCGAGTCGATAGAGGAAGGCGGCCATCGCGTCGCGCGTCGTGGACGTGAGCGGCTTGTAGTTCTTGCCGCCGTAGCCGTTCGACCAGCCGGTCGTGATGCCGGCGTCCGCGAGCCACTGGATCTCTCCAGCGAACGCCGAGTAGTAAGACGACGTCTTATCGGGGGACACGTCGCACAGCACTGTCGAGCCGTCCGCGACGGGTGCGGTGGAGGGGGACAGTTTCGCATTGACGCGCAGGAGGTCCGTGCCGCCCAGCTTCACGCGAGAGGCGCACGAGACCACGGGCGCGTCGGTGAAGTACTCGCTGCGCAGCGCGGTCGAGCCTGTGCGGTACTCGAGCGTGTAGGTGGTGCGAGGGAGGTTGGTGAGCTTGTAGTCACCGGCGGAGTCGGTGGTCGTGGAGCGGGTGCCGCCCGAGTACCGCGCGTACACCGTGGCGCCCGACACGGGCGTTCCGCTCGGTGACACGAGGGTGCCGAAGATGGACGAGGTGCTCGACGAGCTGTACTTGGCGAAGTTCTGCGTCGCGTACGCGCACGTGCTCGAGGCGTCCCACGCGAAGCCGATGCCGATGTCCGTGTAGTCGCCGCGCAGGTTCTCGTCGTGGTCCGGGGAGTTCTTCCAGGCGTTCATGATCACGGCGGCGGCCTTCTCCGCGGAGGAGTAGCCGCACGCGTAGCCCACGTTCTCTGCGGCGCGTGACCAGCCGCCGGGGATCTGCGACGAGAACTTGCGGTTGTGGGCGAGCGTCCGGCTCGACAGCATCGACGCGCTCCACGCTGAGGCCACATTCGCAACGTCCTGGTTCCAGCGCAGGGGCTTGAGGCCCTTGCTCGCGCGGTAGTCGTTCGTCAGCTCCAGGATCGTGGTCGAGGAGTCCGCCGAGGCTGCGGGCGCGACGGCGAGGGGGATGCCGAGCGCGAGCGTGAGCGCCGCGAGAGCGGACGCTGCCTTCGTGAGCGTGCGAGGGGAGCCAAGGCCCATGACGAATCCTCCTGCGTGGCACGGATGTGGCCGGGTTTGTCCCCTATTACGGCATCCAATTGGCCTCGCACGAGGGCATATGCGTGTGAGATATGCCACGTGGGCCCCGTACACGCGCGGAATGTGAGGAATTCCACATGCCCGCACGGGCGGGCGCGTCCGAATTGTTGGATTCGTCAGCGCCCGCGCCGAGCGTCAGCTCAGATACCACTCCAGGTCGTCGTAGCGGTACAGGAAGGCCGCCATCGCATCACGCTTGATGTGCGCGAGCGGACGGAACTGCTGCTTGCCCGACACGGTCCAGCCGGAGCTGATGCCCATCTCGGCGAGCCACGTGATCTCGGAATAGAACGGGGTGGTCGTCGTGACGTCGGAGAACGGCGAGCGCCTGGGCGCCTGCCACCAGTCGGGCGAGCCCGCGTAGCGGTACAGGAAGGCCGCCATCGCGTCGCGCGTCACGGTGCCCTGCGGTCGGAACTCCGCGGTGCCGTCGGCGTGTGCGTATCCCGTGGTGATGCCCGCCGCGGCGAGCCACCGGATCTCGGTGTCAAAGTCGCTGTAGACGGGCGACGCGGGGTCCCAGTGGACGTCGGTGAGGTACGGAACCGTGACCAGGTCGACGTCGATGCCGGCGAAATCGCCGGTGAGGTCGATGAGCTCGGACTGCCACGGCTTGAGCGCGTCACCCCAGTACTCGGTCGCGAACTGCTTGCCGTCGATCATCGGCGCGTCGATGTCCGTCCCGAACTCGATACCGGTCTCGCCGGGGTTGAGCCCCACGAGCGTGTACGCGCCGGTCGCGGCGTCCACCTGCGCGTAGCCCCACGACGAGCCGTCGGTGGTCTGCGCGTACACGTACGAGTACCACCACCAGTCGGGATCCGTCGCGGTTGGGGCGGTGACCGTGCCCGAGACCGTGAGGCCGTACTGGAGGTCGGCGTCGATCCCGGTCTCGACGCCGTCGACCGTGAGCGGCGCCGAGGCGTCGCGCGAGAGCGTTCCCGGCCACCACGTGGTCGCCAGGTTGTGCTGGATCCACGTGTCCTCGTCCCAGTAGCCCGCGTCGTAGAACGCGACCTCGTACTGGCCCGCCGCGTCGAGCTCGATGGTGTACGCGCTCGTCACGGGGTCGACGTCGACATACGTCACGGACCCGTCCACGGTGCTGATCGCGTCGACCTGGAGGTCGGCGAGCCAGTCGGCGGGGGCATCGTCCGGAATCGTGACGGTGCCGGAAATGGAGTAGGTGGCGGCCTGCGCGGGCGCGGCGATCAGCAGCGACCCGGCGATCAGGGTGGACAGGGCGACGGACGCGCCAAGGCGCCGTCCCCGCGACGATGCGGTGGACAAGGAAGACCCACTCAAGCGGGGAGGCCCCGTGCCGCCCCTGGTAAGAACGGAGATTAGCGACATTCGGTGTCGCCGGGCGGATTCCTGTGATGCGTGTCTCATTGGCCACCCGGGATCCGCCCGGCCGGGCCCCGAGGGAGGCACAGCCCGGGCATCGTCCCTCGGTAGAATCCTCGGGTGACCGAGACGCCTGAGACCGACGCCGCCCGCTACGACTTCCGCACGATCGAGGACCGCTGGCTCCCCGTGTGGGAGGAGCGTCAGCCCTTCCGGTCGGGCAAGGAGGGCGACTCGCGACCCACCAAGTACGTCCTCGACATGTTCCCGTACCCCTCGGGCGATCTGCACATGGGTCACGCGGAGGCGTATGCGCTTGGCGACGTGATCGCGCGTCACTGGGTGCAGAAGGGCTTCAACGTCCTCCACCCGATCGGCTGGGACTCGTTCGGGCTCCCGGCGGAGAATGCGGCGATCAAGCGCGGCGTGGACCCCGCGGGGTGGACCGAGGACAACATCGCGCAGCAGCTGAGCTCCATGAAGCGCTACGCGTGCTCGTTCGACTGGGATCGCGTCCTCATGACGCACCGTCCGGATTACTACCACTGGAACCAGTGGATCTTCACGCGCCTGTTCGAGCGCGGCCTCGCGTACCGCAAGCCCAGCCAGGTCAACTGGTGCCCGTTCGACCAGACGGTGCTCGCGAACGAGCAGGTGGTCGACGGACGCTGCGAGCGCTGCGACACGCTCGTCACCAAGAAGAAGCTCACCCAGTGGTACTTCAAGGTCACCGACTACGCCGACGAGCTGCTCGACGACCTCGAGACGCTGCGCGGCGCGTGGCCCGACAAGGTGCTCGCGATGCAGCGCAACTGGATCGGTCGCTCGCGCGGCGCCGACGTCGAGTTCGCGATCGAGGGCCGCGACGAGCCGATCGCGATCTACACGACCCGTCCGGACACGCTGCACGGCGCGACCTTCATGGTGGTCGCCGCCGACTCGGACCTCGCGGCCGAGCTCGCAGAGGGCGCCGACGACGCGACGCGTGCCGAGTTCGCGGCGTACGTCGAGAGCGTCAAGACCGCCTCGGACATCGACCGCCTCGCGACGGACCGCCCCAAGACGGGCGTGTTCCTGCAGCGCTACGGCATCAACCCCGTCAACGGCGAGAGGCTGCCCATCTGGGCCTCGGACTACGTGCTCGCCGACTACGGTCACGGCGCGATCATGGCCGTCCCCGCTCACGACCAGCGCGACCTCGATTTCGCCCGTGCGATGGACCTGCCGGTGCGCGTGGTCCTGGATTGCAGGGACGATGCTGGCGAGCCGCTCGCCGACCCGGCCGAGTCCGGCGTCGCGACGACGGGCGACGGGGTGCTCATCAACTCGGGCTCGCTCGACGGCCTCGCCAAGGCGGAGGCGATCGCGGCGATCACCGCGGAGCTCGACGCGGCGGGCAGCGGCCACGCCTCGGTCAACTATCGCCTGCGCGACTGGCTGATCTCGCGCCAGCGCTACTGGGGCACGCCCATCCCGATCATTCACTGCGACGCGTGCGGAGAGGTGCCGGTTCCCGACGACCAGCTGCCCGTCACGCTGCCGCCCGCCGAGGGTCTCGATCTCAAGCCCAAGGGCCAGTCCCCGCTGGCCGCCGCGACGGACTGGGTCACCACGACGTGCCCGCGCTGCGGCGGCGCGGCGCTGCGCGACACGGACACCATGGACACCTTCGTGGACTCGTCCTGGTACTTCCTGCGCTACCTGTCGGTGGGCAAGACCGACGGTCCGTTCGACGTCGAGGAGGCCAAGCGCTGGGCGCCCGTCGACCAGTACGTGGGCGGCGTGACGCACGCGATCCTGCACCTGCTGTACGCGCGCTTCTTCACGAAGGCGCTGCGCGACATGGGGATGATCGACTTCGGCGAGCCCTTCAGCGCGCTGCTCAATCAGGGCATGGTGCTCATGGACGGCTCCGCGATGTCGAAGTCGCGCGGCAACCTGGTGCGACTGTCCGAGCAGCTCGACGAGTACGGCGTGGACGCCGTCCGGCTCACGATGGCCTTCGCGGGTCCGCCGGAGGACGACATCGACTGGGCCGACGTGTCGCCCGCCGGTTCCGCCAAGTTCCTTGCCCGCGCGTGGCGCCTCGCGCGCGACGTCGACAGCGCGCCTGGCACCGACCCCGCGACCGGCGACGTCGCGCTGCGCGCCGTCACGCACCGCACGCTGCACGAGGCGCAGGAGCTCATCGAGTCCTTCCGCTTCAACGTGGTGGTCGCGCGCACGATGGAACTCGTCAACGCGACGCGCAAGGCGATCGACTCGGGGGCGGGAGCAGCCGACCCCGCCGTCCGCGAGGCCGCCGAGGCGGTCGCGATCCTGCTCAGCCTGTTCGCCCCGTACTGCGCCGAGGACATGTGGTCGATGCTGGGCCACGAGGACGTCGCGCTCGCGACGTACCCCGCGGTCGACGAGTCGCTGCTGGTCGAGGAGACCGTGACATGCATCGTGCAGGTCATGGGCAAGGTGCGCGACCGTCTCGAGGTGCCGCCCGGCATCGGCCAGGACGAGCTGCGCGAGCTCGCGCTCGCCACCGAGGGTGCGCGCCGCGCGATCGGCGACTCCGCGATCCGCACGGTGATCGTCAAGGCGCCGCGCCTGGTCAACGTCGTGACGGCGTGACGGCAGATCCCACCCTCCCGGTGGGGAGCGCGGGTCGCTAGGGTGGCGCCATGACTGTCGCCGTCGTCGTCGACTCGGCCGCCTCGATCCCCACCGACCTCGCGTCCGCGCGCGGACTCACCGTCGTGCCGCTCCAGGTGGTGGTGGACGACTCCGCGCGGGCCGAGGGCGTGGGAATCGACGCCGATCAGGTGCTCGCGCACCTCGTGGCGGGCGACCACATCACGACCTCGCAGCCCACCCCGGCGGCCTTCGACGCCGCCCTGGCCGCCGCCGCGGTGGGTGGAGCGACGGGAGTCGTCGTCGTGACGCTGTCGGGGACGCTGTCGGGGACCGCGGACGTCGCGCGTGCGGCGGCCGCCCGCGCCGACCTGCCCGTCGAGGTGGTCGACACCCGCACGGTCGCGATGGCCGAGGGCCTCGCCGCGCTTGCCGCCGCCGACGCGGCCGCCTCGGGTGCGTCGCTCGAGGAGGTCGCGCGTGTGGCGCGCGAGACCGCCGCGGGAGCGCGGTGCTTCTTCACCGTCGACGGTCTCGACCACCTGCGCCGGGGCGGTCGGATCGGGCCCGCGGTCGCGACCGTGGGTCGCGTGCTGGGCATCAGGCCCGTCCTCGAGATGGTCGAGGGGGAGGTGCGGCTCGTCGCGAGGGTGAGGTCGACGGTGCGCGCGCGGGCGGCGCTCGTCGAGATGGCCGAGGCGGCCGTGCGCGAGTGCGTGAGCCCCGCCGTCGCGGCCATGGGCGTGGGCGACGATGCCGCGGTCGAGGAGGCGGCCACCGCCCTGGAGGAGCGCACCCCTGGACTGTCCGTGGTGAGGACCGGCGTGAGCGCGGTACTCGCGGTGCACACGGGACCCGGGACGCTCGCAGTCGCGGTCGCGGACCTCGGCGCTGACGTCGGCGCGGCGGCTCCAGGGGCGTGACGCGGAGGTAGTGCAGGGAAGGCGTGGGGGTAGCGCGGCGGCGATGCCCACGGCCCCTCGTGGCGGATGGCCGCTCCCCAGATCCCGCACCGCGCCGTGCGCACACGTGAGCCGGTTCATAGCGTCGCCCTCATGGACGACTCGCACGAGGTACGCGCGCGGTGGGCCGCGGGACTGAGGGAGGCCGCAGCGCGCGCGTACGCGACGGGCCACGGCGCCGAGGCTCCCGCGCCGCACGCCACGCGATGGCGCGTGGAGCCGCGCACGGCGGTGTCGGCCGCGGTGGTCCTCGTACTACTCGCCGCCTGGGTGTGGTGGGGGCTGGTGGGTGGCACCGCGGCGGCGCCCGTCGCGCCGCTTGCCCCGGCATCGTCCGCGTCGCCATCCACGGCGGGTGCCTCGGGCGCCCCGCCCGCGGCGCGCATCGTGGTCGCGCATGTGAGCGGCGCGGTCGAGCGCCCCGGCCTCGTTGAGCTCGAGTCCGGCCAACGCGTCGCGGCGGCGATCGAGGCGGCGGGCGGGCTCACCGCCACCGCGGATCCGTCCTCGATCAACCTCGCGCGGGTCGTGGTCGACGGCGAGCACATCCGGGTCGGGGTCCAGGGCGAGCCCGCGGCGGCCGGCGTGCACGGCACAGGACCGGCGGCGGGCGTCCCGCTCGACCTCAATGCGGCCGATTCCGCGGCGCTCGAGGAGCTACCG
This sequence comes from Demequina sediminis, assembly GCF_039545075.1. Taxonomy (NCBI): domain Bacteria; kingdom Bacillati; phylum Actinomycetota; class Actinomycetes; order Micrococcales; family Demequinaceae; genus Demequina; species Demequina sediminis. The sequence continues at coordinate 75,348 of NZ_BAABRR010000014.1, forward strand.
GGAATAGGCCCCGTGCTCGCGGGGAGAATCGTCGCGGATCGTGAGGCCAATGGCCCGTTCGCCTCGGTCGAAGACCTGGGGCGCGTGCCGGGAGTGGGACCCGCGATCCTCGAGTCGATCGCCGACCTCGCGACCACGTGAGCGGCTCCGGATGGGGCGACCTCAGGCTGGTCCCCGCGGCGCTCGCGGCGTGGTCCGTGTCTCTGGCCGTCGCGCTCGGGGGCCCCCGCACCGGGGCGTGCGTCGCTCTCGCATGGGCCGGGGCCGCCCTCGTGGGGGCGGCGCTCGCGCGGCGCGCTCGCGTGCACGGTGTCGCGGCCCTGGTGGGTCTCGCGGTCCTTGCCGGCGGAGCCGCGCTCCTCACCGCGACCGCGGCCGACTCGCGCCACGCGTGGCACGCCACTCGGGCAGCCGGGGAAGGGGTCGAGGTGCGGGCGACTGTCGCGCAGGTGCGGCCCACGCTGGCCTCGGGCGGCGATCGGGTCTCCGTTCACCTCGAGGTCGAGGCGTGGCGCGCGGCTCCCGCCGCGGCGACAGCGCCCGACGCCCCGTGGCGGGACGGGGCCGGCCGCCTGGTCGTGCTGGCCGATTCCGACGCCGCGCCGGCGCGCGGGGACGCCGCGGTCGCGCGCGGATCGCTCTCTCCTGCGGCCGGCGGCACGGTCGACGCCCTGCTCGACGGAGAGATCGTGGTGGTGACCAGGCCCTCCGGGTGGCGCGCGCACGTCGTATCCGCGCGCGCGGCGTTCTCGCACGCGGTCGCGGGGGCTCCCGAGGCCACGGCGGGCCTGGTCGAGGGGATGGTGCTGGGCGACACCGGCAGGCTCGACCCGAGCCTCGCGGACGCGATGCGGGAGACGGGGCTGGCTCACCTCACCGCGGTCTCGGGTGCGCACTTCGCGATCCTGGCCGCCGGTGTGGGGCTGGTGCTGCGACGGCTTCGCGCCGGGCCGTGGCTGACCGCCGCCGCAACGCTTGTCGCGAGCGGCGGCTTCGCGATCGTCGTTGCGGGCGGGGGAGCGGTGCTGCGTGCGGTCGTGATGGCGGTCATCGCCGCGGGCGCGCTCGTGGCCGGTCGCCGCGGACAGGTGGTGCCGGGCCTCGCGACGGCGGTGATCGTGCTCGTCGTCGTGCGGCCCGACCTCGCGGAGGACCTGGGGCTGGCGCTGTCGGTCGCGGCGGTCGCCGCGATCGGCCTGCTCGCCCCGTGGCTCGCGCATCGGCTCGCGCGGGTGGTCGCGCCCGCGCTCGCGGAGGCCGCCGCGGTGACGATCGCGGCGCAGGCGGCCTGCATGCCTCTCCTCGCGCTGATGGATGCGCGGCTAGGGCCGTGGGCGGTCGCGGCCAACGCGCTCGCGACTCCGTTCGCGATACCCGTCACCCTGCTGGGCGTCGCAGGGCTGGCGCTCGCGATCCCCGTGCCCGGCGTCGCGGCGGTGCTGGTCGAGTTGGCAGGCTGGGCCGCCTGGCCCGTCGCGGTCACGGCGCGGGCCTTCGCCGAGGCCCCAGGGGCGTCGCTCAGGTGGCCCGCCGGAGTGCGCGGGATCGTGCTGGGACTGTGTCTGATCGGGGCTGTCGTGGGGGGGGGGGGCCCCCCCCCCCCCCCCCCCCCCCCCCCCCCCCCCCCCCCCCCCCCCCCCCCCCCCCCCCCCCCACCCACCCCCCCCCCCCCCCCCCCCCCCCACCCCCC
>NZ_BAABRR010000015.1:0-73371 GCF_039545075.1 Demequina sediminis
ATCGCGGTGATCCATTCGAGAGAACTTTGCAAGGGTGAACTCGAAGGCCCCGCGGTGGCCGCTTCCTCTGTCTACGAGGAGCCTTGCCACCGCCGGGCGCTACACCACTCTAAGGGGCACTACTGCGGGCGGCTCGATACCCGCTTCGATGACGCCACACTCGGGGCGCTTCGCACTCGTGCGACGCGGCTCGGGCTGGCTCCGAGCACGTGGGTGCGGACCGTCGTGCGCGATGCGCTCCACGCCTCTCGGAGCGAGGAGCTGGACGCCGCCGTGGCCGCGCACCTGCTCGGAGCCGAGTTGCGCGTGCAGGCCTCGGCGGACGCCCGCGAACTGGCCGCCCAGGTGCGCCCGCTGGCGATCAACGTCAACGACCTGGACCGCCGCGCGCGGGCCGGTGAGGCGGTGGCGCTGTCGGCGGAGGTGCCCGAGCTGATCGAGTTGCTACGCGAGGTCCGGGCGCTGCTCGGGGACCGGACGGCGTCATGAGCACCACGCACTACAGCCCGAGCACGAGCGTCGGAGACACGGAGCGCTACATCCGAGGCAAGGAGGACGAGCGCGGGGCCGCGGTCACGTGCGACGTGCCGGGAGGCCCCGGCGCATTCTCGGCCCGCGCCCGCGCGCTCACGCAAAACACGAAGCGCGGCGTCGAGGCGCTGCACTACCGGCAGTCGTTCAGCGACGAGGAGTTCGACCCGAACAGCCCGGAGGACGTGCAGCGGGTGAATGATCTGGGCTACCTGCTGGCGAAGCGGATGCACCCGGACTCGGACTGCCTCGTGGTGACGCATGTGGATGGACGTGGCCGCAAGCCGCACAACCACATCTTGGTCGTCAACCACAACAACCGCACCGGGAAGGCGCTCTCGGACTACCGCACGTTCCACGACCGCAAGGCAGGGAACCAGCGGGGCGTGCAGTCGGCAAACGACGAGCTGATGCGCGAGCACGGCCTCTCGGTCGTAAAGCGGCTGGAGCACCCGCCGAAGGACTGGGAGCTGCGCCGCGAGGACTTCGCCGAGGGGTCGCTCGACCGGGAGATGGGCGACCGGATGAGCGCCGCTCTGGCCAATCCCCGGTCGATGGACAAGGCCGGTCTCGAATCGGTGATCGCGGAGCAGAACCAGCAGCTTGGCGACGACGGGAAGCAGGTGCCGCGGATGCGCCTGCACACCGCCGTGAGCAAGCGGGGCAAGAACGTCGGCAAGGAGACGTGGACGCTCTACATCGAGGACCGCCGAGGTGAGTCCGGGCGCGCCGAGCGCCGTAAGCGCACCAGCGCCCTCTCGGCGGACTTCACCCCAGAGGGTGCGCAGGCGTTCTTCGACTATCACCAGCAGCAGAAGGAGCAGGACCATGAGCGCAGCGCTCGACAGGCTGAAGCAGCAGAACGCGCAGGACGAGCAGCGGCAGCAGCTCGGCAGTCCGGAGACGATGGAGACGTTGACCTCGATCCTCGCCGCCGTCGAGGCACAGAACGCGCGGCTCGACCGGCTGGCCGAGCAGCAGAAGAAGCTCGCGGGGCTCGTGAAGGTCATGGACGAGGAGATGAGCAAGCGCATCGACCGGGCGTCGACCTCGCAGCCGTCCGTCAGCACGTCACCGCAGATCGAGAGCGTCGAGAGCAGGCTGAGCGAGATCGAGAGCACGCTCAGCGAGTTCGTGCAGAGTCTCGACGGGAAGCGGCTGAGCGCCGCCTCGCAGAGTTTGGTCGCCGAGGCGCAGAAGAACCACGCGGCTACGGCCTCGGCGATTGAGGGACTCAAGGCACAGGCCGCGGCGAACCAGAAGCTCGTGAGCCAGGTCGGCGGGGCCGTGCAGCGGATCGAGAAGCGCGCCGAAGAACGGGTTGAGAAGGCCGTCGAGCAGGTCGCCGGGGAGGCCTCGGCCACGATGACGGCGAACCTCGACGCGTCCAACGAGCGCGCCGAGCGGATCATCGCCGCGACGGCGAAGCTGGAGGCTCGACAGCTCTGGTCGGCTGCCGCTGCGATGTGCCTCGCCCTCTTGCCGGTGGTCGTGGTCGTCGCTGGGCTCTGGATGGGCATCGCGGGGCTCATCACAGGCGCTCAGTGGGCCCTCGACGTGGACGGGAGCCTGTGGCTCGGCATCGGGCGCTGGCTCGTGGTTGCCGTGGGCCTCACCGGGGCCGGCTACGGGCTCTTCGCGTCCGTCCGTTGGGTCGCGTGCCTCGTTGAGACCTGGAGGGGCCGCGGGATGCCGAAGTGGCCCCGCTGGCGCAAGTAGGTGAACCCGGTTCCCGAGGGCAAGCGCGCGGAGCGCGTGCGGCAGCCCTGACGAGTCGACAATGAGTCAGCACACGCTGTATAGTTCAGTGCATGCTGACCATTGCTTCACGCCTCGACGTCATGAACCGGCTTGGCCGGGCCATGGCGGACCCGACGCGATCCCGCATCCTGATGACCCTGCTCGACGGCCCAAGCTACCCGGCCGTGCTTTCGCGCGAGCTGGAGCTGACGCGCTCGAACGTCTCGAACCATCTGACCTGCCTGCGCGACTGCGGGATCGTGGTCGCCGAGCCCGAGGGTCGGCAGACGCGCTACGAGATCGCTGATCCGCATCTCGCGGCGGCGCTCACGGCGCTCGTGGACGTGACGCTGGCCGTCGATGAGCACGCGCCGTGCGTCGACGCCGAGTGCGCCGTGCCCGGCTGCTGCGGGACGGGGGCGGGCGAGTGAGCGCGGCGTGCGGATGCGACGAGACCGAGACCGCGGTCGGTGAAGCAGTCGACGAAGAACAGGAGCGCCCCTGGTGGCGGGACCGCGGGATCATGGTCCCGGTCTTCTCGGGCGTCGCCTTCCTGACCGGTCTGGCGTTGGAGTGGTCCGGGATGGAGATCCCGGCGCAGGTGCTCTTCTGGATCGGCCTGCTGCTGGGAGCGTCGACGTTCACCCCTGGCGCGATCCGGAAGCTGTTCACGGGCAAGTTGGGGATCAGTCTCCTGATGACGATCAGCGCGATCGGTGCGGTGATCCTCGGCTACGTCGAAGAAGCCGCGGCGCTGGCGTTCCTCTACTCGATCGCGGAGGCGCTGGAGGACAAGGCGATGGACCGCGCCCGCGGCGGGCTGCGGGCGCTGCTCAAGCTCGTCCCGGAGACCGCGACCATCCGCCAGGACGGCGCATCGGTCGAGGTCGCCGCGAAAGATCTCGCCGTCGGTCAGCTGATGCTGGTGCGGCCGGGTGAGAAGATCGCGACCGACGGCATCGTAGTCACTGGTCGTTCGAGTTTGGACACCTCCGCGATCACCGGCGAGTCGATCCCGGTCGAGGTCGAGCCCGGCGACACGGTCTCGGCCGGCGCGATCAACACCGCGGGTGCGTTGGAGGTCGAGACGACCGCGGCGGGCACCGACAACTCGCTGACCACCATCGTCGAGCTCGTGGAGGAGGCGCAGGCAGAGAAGGGCGATCGTGCCCGGCTCGCCGACCGCATCGCTCGTCCCCTTGTGCCGGGCGTGCTCATCCTCGCCGTCCTCGTCGCACTCATCGGTTCGCTGTTCGGCGACCCCGAGCTGTGGATCACCCGCGCCCTCGTCGTGCTGGTGGCTGCGTCGCCGTGCGCACTGGCGATCTCGGTCCCGCTGACCGTGGTGGCCGCGATCGGTTCGGCGAGCAAGTTCGGTGTGATCATCAAGTCAGGGGCTGTATTTGAACGGTTCGGCGTGATCCGCCACGTGGCCGTCGACAAGACCGGCACCCTGACCCGCAACGAGCCCGCCGTCACTGCGGTGCTCACCGCCGACGGGATCACCGAGGCGCAGGCGCTGGCCTGGGCTGCCGCGCTGGAGCAGCACAGCACCCACCCGCTCGCGGCCGCGATCACCGCTGCAGCGCCTGAGGCCCCTGCTGCCGAGGACGTGACCGAACAGGCCGGGCACGGCATCGAAGGCAAGCACGACGGCGCGCGGATCACGGTCGGCAGTCCCCGCTGGTTGGACGCCGGGCCGCTCGGCGACCAGGTAGCAGGCCTGGAGGAGCAGGGCATGACCGTCGTCATCGTGCACCGCGAGGGCGTCCCGGTCGCCGCGATCGGCATCCGCGACGAGCTGCGCCCCGAGGTCCCCGAGGTCGTCCGCACCCTTACCGCCCAGGGCGTCGGGATGACCATGCTCACCGGCGACAACGCCCGCACCGCCCGCGCCCTGGCCGCGCAGGCAGGGATCGAGGACGTGCGCGCCGAGTTGCGCCCTGAGGACAAGGCCGCCGCGATCGGCGAGCTCGGCCAGCACGGTTCGGTCGCGATGATCGGCGACGGCATCAACGATGCCCCCGCCCTCGCTGCCGCCGACATCGGCATCGCAATGGGGGCGACCGGCTCCGATGCCGCGATCGAGTCCGCCGACGTGGCCTTCACTGGTCACGATTTGCGGCTGCTGCCGCGCGCGTTCGACCACGCCCGACGCGGACGCCACATCATCAACCAGAACATCATCCTGTCGCTGCTGATCATCACCGCGCTGCTCCCGTTGGCCCTCTTCGGCGTCCTGGGCCTCGCCGCCGTGGTGCTGGTGCACGAGATCGCCGAGGTCGTCGTGATCCTCAACGGCCTGCGCGCCGCCCGGACTCGGAAGGAATCCATCGCATGAAGGTCGAACTGCTGCACATCGTCGACTGCCCGAACACGGCCATCGCCGAAGCCAACGCACGCGCGGCGCTGGACGTTGTCGAGCTCGGGGCCGTTCCTGTCGAGCTGGTGACGATCTGGACCGAGGACGAGGCGGCGAACATTAGGTTCGGAGGCTCGCCCACGATCCTCGTCGACGGCGTCGACCTGTTCCCGACGACACCGGTTCGCTCGCTCGCGTGCCGGGTCTACGCGACGGAGAGCGGGTACGCCGGATCCCCGACTGTGGCACAGATCGATGAGGCGCTTCGCGGCCGTAGGCGAGGCGGCGGAAGCGATCGATAGATCCGGTGTCACAACCAAGACATGCGCTAGGGCGTGTCTCCTATATGGCTGACCAGATGAGACAGGCGGCGAGGACGACGGCTGCGCGGTAGGTGATGGCGAGCTTGTCGTAGCGGGTGGCCAGGCCTCGCCATTGTTTGGCGAGGTTGAAGTGGCGTTCGACGACGTTGCGGCCGCGATAGGCGGTCTTGTCGTACGTTCGCGGGCGTCCGCCCCGACTGCCGCGGCGTTGGCGTGCGGCTGCTTCGTCGGACTTTTCAGGGATGACGGTCTTGATGCCGCGGGCGCGCAGCTCGCGCCGGTAGGTGCCAGCGGAGTATGCCTTGTCAGCGATGACGGAGTCGGGTCGGGTGCGTGGCCGGCCCGGACCGAGGCGGGGGACGTGAATGTCGGCCAGCACGGCGCCCAGCATCGCGCCGTCATTGCGTTGCCCGCCGGTGATGACCGCCGCCAAGGGACGGCCGTGGCCGTCGACCGCAGCATGGATCTTCGTTGTCAGGCCGCCACGCGAGCGTCCGATGCCGTGCCCGGCCGGTTCACCGGCGCGTGTGCCCGGACTCCTGTAATTCGATGTGGCCCCCTGTGTCCTGATCGGGGCGGGTCGTGTTCGTCGCATGCTGATGGGCGCGCGTGATCGTCGCGTCGACGGACACGTTCCAGTCCACATCGCCAGCCGCATCGGCTTCCGCGAGCAGCTGTGCGAGGATCCGATCCCACGTGCCATCAGCGGCATACCTGCGGTGACGCTTCCACGCGGTCTGCCACGGACCGAAGTGCTCACGCGGAACGTCCCGCCACGGAATGCCCGTGCGATACCGATAGGCGATCGCTTCGACCACCCGCCGGTGGTCACCGAAAGGATGCCCGCGCCGCCCTTCGTTTGAAGGCAGCAACGGCTCAATCCGAGCCCACTGTGCGTCCGTGAAGACCTGATAGCGCGAAGAAGACGACGTCACCAATCAAGACTGCCGCGCGTCACCACCCCAATTTGGGAGACACGCCCTAGCGCATGTTGATGACGCCGGTGCCGAGCTCGACGCGCGACGTGCGCGCGCCCATCGCCGCGAGTAGCGGGAAGGGAGAGGACGTGTTCTGCTCGAAGTGGTGAATGCGGATCCACGCGCCGTCCATGTCGGCGTCCTCCGCCGCCTCAGCGAGCCGGATCGTGTCCGCTATGAGCTCGCCCGCGGTGCGCACCTTCGAACCGGGCGCGGCGGACCACCACCCGAACGACAGAAACCCAATGTTCCTCATGCCCACTCCCTCCGTTGACGCGTCAACAATCTATCGCCCCAACACCCGGAGGCGCACACCGATTCCACGCCGACGCCCCGGGTATCTCTCCATTCTGGTCCGCCCCGAGCCGCGTGTCGCGGTGGCGGCGAACGCTGTCGCTAGCCTGAGCGCATGATCACGATCCGTCGGGTCGAACCCGATGACGCCGACGCTCACGCGCTGTGGGCGGAGCAGCAGGAGGACCTCGCGCGGCGCTATGACGCCCCCGACCTCGTCCTCGAGACGCGCTTCGACACGCTGGTGGCCTCGCTCGTGGGCTACTCGGAGCAGGGAGAGCCCGTCGCGAGCATCGTCCTGCGCTGGTCGCCCTACGACACGGGCGCGGGCTCGCTCGAGCTCAAGCGGCTCTTCGTGCGCCCCCTCCACCGCGGCCATGGCCACTCCAAGGTGATGATGGGCGCCGCCGAGGCGATCGCACGCAAGGCCGGCGCCACCCGCATCGTCCTCGAGACCGGCACCGAGCAGCCCGAGGCGCTCGCGCTGTACGACCGCCTGGGCTACACCCGCATTCCCGGATACGGGGAGTACAAGGACGAGCCGGACTCGATCTGCTACGGGCGTGACCTGCCGTTCCGGGTGCTCGTGGTGACGGGCGCGATGGGGGCGGGGAAGACGTCGGTGGGCGAGTCCGCGCATTCCGCCCTTGCCGTGCGGGGGGCCCGCACGGCGTTCATCGACGCGGACACGCTGTGCGAGGCGTACCCGTCTCCTCCGGACGACACCGTGAACCAGTCGCTGCTCATGGAGGCGCTCGCCGCGCTCGCGCCGGTGTACCGGCGCCGCGGCTACGGACTCCTCGTGATTCCGCGAATCCTCGAGGACCCGGCGGACCGCGCCGCCATCGCGCACGCGCTCGCGGGTCCGGGAGGGATCGCGGACGTCGCCGTCGTGCGCATCACGGCGCCGCTTGAGGAGCGCATCGCGCGCCTGCGCCGCCGCGAAACCTCGCAGCGCTGGCTCGACTGGGCCGTGCCTCGCACCGCCGAGCAGGCCGACGAGCTCGAGGAGCTGGCCATCGAGGACGCGGTGGTGGACAACAGCGGGCGCCCTCCCGAGGATTCTGCGGCCGAGGCCCTCGACGCCATCGGCTGGTAGCGGCCCGCGCGCGCGCCGGGCGGAGCGCGGAGCGCTCAGTCCGCCAGCGCGAACCTCACCGCGGCCGCGGCGTGCAGCTCGAGCGCGTCGAAGTAGGGCACGTCGACGTCGCCCGCCGTCATCACCATCGGGATCTCGGTGCACCCCGCGATGACGCCGCCGGCTCCCCGGCCCACCAGTGCGGACGTGACATCCCTGACCAGGGTGCGACCGGCATCGTCCACGATGCCCCGCGCGAGCTTGTCGTAGATGAGGTCATGGACCTCGGAGAGCGCGGGCTCCTCCGGGACGATCGCGGTCACGCCGTGCGCGGCGAGGCGCTCGCGGTAGAACGGCATGCGCATCGTGAAGCCCGTGCCCAGCAGGGCGACCGTGTCGAGGCCCGCGGCGCGGATCGCGTGCGCCGTCTCGTCGACCACGTGGATGACCGGCACGCCGGCGGCCTCCTGCACCTCGTCGGCCACCGCGTGCATGGTGTTCGCGCAGATGAGGATCGCCTCCGCGCCGCCGTCGACGAGCCAGCGCGCATCGCGGCCAAACGTCGCGGCCAGCCCGTCCCAGTCGCCCGCCTCCTGAGCCTGCGCGATCGCGCCGAACTCGTAGTGGCGAATCACGAGGTCCGCGGTGCGCCCGGGCAGGGCCGCCGCGACGCCGTCGTGGAGGAGTTGCTCGTACACGAGCGTCGAGTGCCAGGTGATGCCTCCCAGGAGGCCGATGCGGCGAGGGGTAGAGCGCATGCCTCGAGCCTAGGAGGGGCGGTGGTGCCACGGGCCGTGAGGTTGGCCCCTGTTCGCAAGGGCGACCTTCCTGTACGATGGAACGATGCAGATTGGCGAATTGGCCGCGCGCGGCGGCGTGACGGCGAAGACCGTGCGGTACTACGAGAGCATTGGCCTCATGACCGCGCCCGAGCGGCGCGCGAACGGCTATCGCGAGTACGGCGAGGGGGCGCTTGAGCGACTGCGCTTCATTCGCGACTCGCAGGCGGCGGGGCTCAGCCTCAGCGAGGCGGGCGAGATCCTGCGCATGAAGGACGAGGGCGAGAGCACGTGCGAGCACAGCCGCGCGATGGTCGACAGGCACCTGCGGGACATCGACGCGCAGATCGCGAGCCTGCTCGCCGCGAAGGCCGAGCTGACCGCGCTGTCGCGGCGTGCCGAGGCGCTCGACCCCGCGAACTGCACCGACCCTCACCGCTGTCAGGTCCTCGCGCTTGACCTTGCCGTCAGCGGGAAGGTTTAGCCTGCCGACATGAGCACCGACACCACCACCCCGGCCGAGCCCGCCCACCGTCCCGCGATCGATCTCGCGGTGGGCGGCATGACCTGTGCCGGCTGCGCGACCGGCATCCAGCGCGGACTCGCCGCGCTGCCGGGCGTCGACAGCGCCGCCGTCAACATCGCGACCCGACGCGCCACGGTCCTTCCCGACGGCACTCTCGACGCCGACGAGCTCGAGGACCTCATGCGCGCCGCGATCACGGGGCTCGGCTACGAGGTCCTCACGCGCGGACGCGACGCGGGAGCGGACCCCGACGGGACGGACCCCGACGGGACGCGGCCCGACCGGCATCGTCCCCCCGAGGGCGACGCCGACTCCCTCGCCGACGAGCACGCCGCGCACCTCGCCTCGGACGCGCGCCGCATCGCGGACTACAAGCGCCGCTTCCTCGTCGCTCTCGCGCTGTCCGTGCCGGTCACCGCGATCTCGATGATCATGCCGTTGCAGTTCGCCGGCTGGGAGTGGCTGGTCGCCGCGCTCGCGACCCCGGTCGTGTGGTGGGCCGCGTGGCCGTTCCACGCGAGCGCCGCGCGCAGCCTGCGCCACCGCACCACGACCATGGACACGCTCGTGAGTCTGGGATCGATGGCGGCGTGGACGTGGTCGACGGTGGTCCTGCTCGCGGGGATCGACGGCGGCCACGTGTACTTCGAGACCGGCGCCGTGATCGTGACGCTCATCCTGCTGGGCAAGTGGCTTGAGGTGCGCTCGACCGCGCGAGCGGGCGACGCCCTGCGGGCGCTGTCCTCGCGCCAGAGCGCGACCGCGCGCCTCGAGGACGGCACCGAGATCCCGCGCGCCGCGCTCGAGGTGGGCATGCGCTTCGTCGTGCGTCCCGGCGAGACCATCGCGACGGACGGCGTGGTGGTCGACGGCGAGGCCGCGGTCGACGCGAGCGTCGTGACGGGCGAGTCGGTGCCCGTGGCCGCGCGTCCCGGCGTCGAGGTCGTGGGCGGCACCCTCGCCGCGGACGGCGCACTCACCGTCGAGGCGACCCGGGTGGGCGCACAGACGATGCTCGCGCAGATTGCGCGCATGGTCGACCAGGCGCAGTCGGGCAAGGCGCGCGTGCAGCGCCTCGTGGACCGCATTTCGGCGGTCTTCGTGCCCGCCGTGGTGGCGCTGTCCCTCGTGACCTTCGCGCTGTGGCTCGCTCTCACGGGCGACGCTAACGCCGCGATCACCGCGGCCGTGGCGGTCCTCATCATCAGCTGCCCGTGCGCGCTGGGCCTCGCGACCCCGCTCGCGATCCTCGTGGGCACGGGTCGCGGCGCGCAGCTCGGCGTGCTCGTGCGCGGCGCGCCCGCGCTCGAGGACGCGCGGGCGGTGCAGACCGTGGTCCTCGACAAGACCGGCACCGTCACCGAGGGACGCATGAGCGTCACCGCGACCCACGCGCCGGGCCTGTCCGCCGAGGCTGCCGATGCGCTGCTCGACGCGGCCGCCTCCGTCGAGGATCGCTCGGAGCACCCGATCGCGCGCGCGATTGCCGAGTCGCGGCTCACGCGCGTGCCGCTCAAGGGCTTCCGGTCGACGCCGGGCCGCGGCGTCACCGCGACCGTGCGCGGCGCGGGAGTCGACGGCGCGAACGCCGACCTCACCGTGGGTGCGCGTGGGCTCTTCGACCGGGTGGACGATGCCCTCGAGGCCTGGGCGGCCGGGCGCGAGGAGGCGGGCGAGACGGTCGTGTTCGCCGGGCGCTCCCGCCCGCTGGGCGGAGGCCTCTTGGGGGCGGCGGCGCCCGCCGTGCGCGAGCCCCTCGCGGCCGAGGTCGCGATCGCGGTGCGCGACCGCGTCAAGGACTCGACTCCCGAGGCGCTCGCGGCGTTCCGCAATCTGGGCCTCGACGTGGTGCTGCTCACGGGCGATGCGCGTCGGGTGGCCGAGGCCGTGGGCCGCGAACTGGGCATCGATCGCGTGATCGCCGAGGTGCTGCCGCAGGACAAGGCCGCCGTGGTCGCGAGCCTGCAGGAGGGCGGTCGCCGTGTCGCGATGGTCGGCGACGGCGTGAACGACGCCCCCGCGCTGGCTCAGGCGGACCTGGGGATCGCGATCGGCACGGGTGCGGACGTGGCGCGCGAGGCATCGGACCTCACCGTCGTGTCGGGCGACCCGCGAGCGGCGGCGGACGCGATCGCGCTGTCGCGGCGCACCTACGCGACCATCCGCGGCAACCTCATCTGGGCCTTCGCGTACAACGTGGCGGCGATCCCGCTGGCGGCGCTGGGCGTGCTCGACCCGATGATTGCCGCGGGTGCCATGGGCGCCTCGAGCCTGTTCGTGGTGGGTAACTCGCTGCGGCTGCGCCGCTTCAGGAGCCTCCGCACGGCCTGAGCCGGCACGAGGGCCGTGCCGCCAGGGCCCGGTTCAGCGCCCCGCGACGGACCACGCGAGACGCGAGCGTGCGGCCGTCACCCGACCCGCGGCATCGGCCGCACGCGCGGACACCATCCCGTCCGTGTGTGCGGCCACCAGCAGCGCGAGCTGGGCACGCTGTAGCGCGAGCAGGTCGCGAGCGGCCTGCACGCCGTGGCGATCGAGCATGTCGAGCCGCGCCCTGCGCCGCCTGCGCCGGGTCGACAGCCCCTCGAAGTCGACGGGGGAGACCAGGTGATCGGGAACGGTGTCGCGGGCCATGCGCGCGAACACCTCCCGCTCGCGTTGATGGCTGACGTGGAGGGTGGTGGCGAGCACCACGACGATCGGCACGCCCTTGATCAGAGCGGACAGCACGGGCGGCCCCGAGATCAGCGGGGAGTTGAGGAAAGAGTGGAGCACCATGGCCGCGCCAAGCGTCGCGAGCATCACGCCCCAGCGCCACCACGCGGGCGCGACGGACACGAAGAAGTAGCCCACGCCCGCGCCGGCGAGCGCGGAGAAGGCCGCGTGGCTCCACACGCCGGAGACGAGGCCGCGCATCACGAACATCTGCACCACGGTGTCCATCGCGTCGCCCGCGAGGGCGGCCGTGCGTGCCGTGTAGAGGAAGCCCTCCACGACCTGGAAACCGAGCCCGACCATTCCGCCGTAGAACGCGCCGTCGGCGACCGTGCGGATGCGCGCGCCGGGGATGAGCGCGAGCGCGACCACGCCGAGCGCCTTGAGCGGCTCCTCGACCAGGGGTGCCGCGATCGCCGACAGCCAGGGCGAGTCCTCGCCCAGCCAGCCGCCCACGATCTCGTGCATCGCCGGACCGCCGATGCGCGAGACGCCGACCGCGACCACCGCTCCCCACGCGAGCGCGCCCAGCACGTTGACGACCGGCCGTCGCTCATAGAGCTCGAGCTGATACACGACCGTCGCGAACACGAGGCCGTACAGCAGCCACAGCCCGGCGGCGAGCGCACCCGACGCGGGGTTGGCGAGCAGCGACTCGAGAATGAGCGGAGCGACCACGGTGAATGCGGCCGCACCCATCGCTAGGAAGGTCCAGAACACCCACGAACGCAGATCGATGAATGTCGCGGTGCGCGGACGCGGAATCCCGCCCCGCACCGCGGGCGGCCGCGCCGCGGCCCGGGTCACGCCGTCTCCTCGGGGAAGCGCAGCGAGCGCACCAGGAGCTGAGCCGAGGACGAGGCTGCCTCCCATGCGGTCAACGGAGCGGTGAGCACCACCGTGACCTCGCTGGCGCCGTTTGAGACCACCCAGGCCTGCACCGTCTGCTGCGGCTCCTGGAGGATCACCGTCGCGGCGGAGTCTCCTGCCTCGGTGTCGAACGCGCGCGGGGCGGTGGCCACGGCGCCCTCGGTCGCCTCCTCGCTCCACTGGGCGATGAGGGCGTCGAGCGACTGCGCGGGATGTCGCTCGGCGGCCTCGGGTGCGCCGATCACCAGCGTCGCACCACCCTGAGTGAACGTGGTGGCCCCGGCGGTGGAATCTGCGGGCGTCCACGTGTCGGGCACCGTCACGGTTGCCCCGCCGCCAATTCCGACGGCCACCGGCGGTGGAGGTGCCCCAGCCTCGGCCAACCCGGGAAGAAGCAGGGCGTACGCGGCCACCACGACGCAGATCACGAGCGCTCCCGCGAGAGATCCGCGCCCGATCAGCCGCACGGACAGCGGCTGCGAGGCGGGCCGGGCGCCCGGCGCTCCGGCTCCCGAGGTAGCCGCATCGGCGGCGGAAGAGGCGCCGCTGCTCATGGCTGCGACGCTAGCACGCGGCGGGCCTCGTTCCTGGGTGGTTTCGACCGTTTCGTCGTGATAGTCCGGGGGCGTTGCGGGGGCGAGGGACGTCCCCCGTGTTCAGACCGCGTCGAGCGCGCGTGCGAGGTCGGCGCGCAGATCCTCGACGTCCTCGAGGCCCACGCTCAGCCGCACGGTCGCGTCGCACATGCCGACCGCGGCGCGCCCCTCGGCGCCCAGCTTGCGGTGGGTCGTGGTCGCGGGATGCGTCGCGATCGACTTCGCGTCGCCCAGGTTGTTCGAGATCGCGAAGACGCGCAGCGCGTCGAGGAAGCGGAAGGTCGCGGCCTTGGCCTCGGGCCCGTGGGGATCGGTGCCCTCGGGCAGGGCGATGTCGATGGTGACGAGCGTGCCGCCCATCGTCATCTGGCGTGCCGCGAGCTCGTACTGCGGGTGCGAGGGGAGCAGCGGATAGCGAGCGACGGCCACCTTGGGGTGGGCGTCGAGCCACGCCGCGAGCTCGAGCGCCGCGGCGGACTGCGCGCGCACGCGCACCGGGAGCGTCTCGAGGGACTTGCCGAGCACCCACGCGGTGAACGGCGACATCGTCGCGCCCATGGTGCGGACCATCGTCCTCACCTTGTCGACGTACTCCGCGCCACCCAGGACGGCCCCTCCCAGCACCCGGCCCTGGCCGTCGATGTGCTTGGTGGCCGAGTAGACCACGGCATCGGCGCCCAACTCGAGGGGGCGCTGACCCAGCGGGGTCGCGAACACGTTGTCCACGATCAGCAGCGCGCCGGCGCGGCGCGCGAGGGTCGCGACGTGAGCGATGTCGACCACGTCCTGCATGGGGTTGGTGGGGGACTCGAGGTAGATCGCGTCCGCCGGCTCGGCGAGCGCCCGATCCCAGTCGGCATTGTCGTGCGCGTCCACGTAGTCGACGCGGATGCCCCACTTCGCGAAGTAGTCGTTGAAGACCGTGATCGACGAGCCGAACAGCGCGCGCGCCGCCACCAGTCGCGACCCCTGCTCGAGGATCGCGGCGAGCGACACGAAGACCGCGGCCATGCCGGTCGCGGTCGCGAAGCACGACTCGGCGCCCTCGATCGCCGCGAGCCGGTCCTGGAACATCGTCACGGTCGGATTGCCGTAGCGCGAGTACTGGTAGCGCTCGATCTCGCCGGCGAAGGCCGCCTCCGCCTCCGCTGCCGTGGGGTACACGTAGCCCTGCGTGAGGAACAGCGGCTCCGACATCTCATCGAACGCGGTGCGCGTGACGCCGGCGTGGACGGCGATCGTGTCGGGGCGGAACGGGGGGACGGCGTCCGAGGTCATGCGCTCAGGCTACCGAAGCGAGAAGGGACGATGCGGCGGCCGGGAAAGGAGGCACCCGCCGCCGCATCGTCCGTTCAGCCCTCGCGGACGGCGTAGACGCGACCGGATGCGGCGGTCGCGCTCAGCGAACCGTCGCGGGAGACGACGGTGACGGACTCGCTGGTGCCGTCCGGCGAGTGCAGGGTGACGGTGCGCTCGGGCGCACCGCCGGGGTAGGCCACCAGCTCGACCTCGGACAGCAGGTCGTAGTCGGGGCGATCGCTCCTGGTGCCACGCGCGATGACCGCGCCCGGCCGGACGTACAGGGGCATCGACGCGAAGCCGTGCGTCTCGCGGACCCACCGCCCGCCCTCGACGCGCTCTCCCGTGAGCAGCGACGTCCACGTGCCGGCGGGCAGGTAGACGTCGACCTCTCCGGACTCCGAAAACACCGGCGCGACCAGCAGGTCCTCGCCCAGCAAGTACTGCCGGTCGAGGTGCTGCGTCGCCGGGTCGCCGGGGAAGGCCATGAACATCGGGCGCATGAGCGGCACCCCGGTCTGCGTGGTCTGGACCGATGCCGCGTAGAGGTACGGCATGAGCGACAGCTTCAGGGTGGTGAAGGTGCGGGCGACGTCCACGGCCTCCTCGTCGAAGGCCCACGGCACGCGGTACGAGTTCGAGCCGTGCAGGCGCGAGTGCGAGGACATGAGACCGAACGCGAGCCAGCGCTTGAACACGCCCGCGTCGGGCGTTCCCTCGAAGCCGCCGATGTCATGGCTCCAGTACCCGAAGCCCGAGCTCATGAGCGACAGCCCGCCACGCAGGGTCTCCGCCATCGACACGTAGGACGACGAGTTGTCGCCGCCCCAGTGCACGGGCATCGTCTGACCGCCCGCGGTCGCCGAGCGTGCGAAGAGCACGGCGTTGCCCTCGCCCTTCTCCGCGACCAGCACCTCCCACACTGCCTCGTTGTAGAGCTGCGTGTAGAGGTTGTGCATGGTCTCGGGGCTCGAGCCGTCGTGCCACACGACGTCGGTGGGGATGCGCTCGCCGAAGTCGGTCTTGATCGCGTCCACGCCCTGGCGCACCAGGGTGCGCACGAACTCCTGGAACCAGGCCTTGGCCTCGGGGTTCGTGAAGTCGACCAGCGCCATCCCGGCCTGCCACATGTCCCACTGCCAGATCGAGCCGTCGGGACGCTTGACCAGGTAGCCGCGCTCCGCGCCCTCCGCGAACATGCGGCCGCGCTGCGCGATGTACGGGTTGATCCACGCGGAGACGTGGAGGTCCTTGTCCTCGTGCATGCGCTTGAGCATGAGGTCGGGGTCGGGGAACACGCGCTCGTCCCACACGCCGTCGGTCCAGTTGAACTCGCGCATCCAGAAGCAGTCGTAGTGGAACACGGAGAGCGGGATGTCGCGCTCGCGCATGCCGTCGACGAAGGACGTCACGGTGTCCTCGTCGTACTGCGTCGTGAACGACGTCGACAGCCACAGCCCGAAGGACCACGCGGGCACGCGCGGGGGCCGGCCCAGCAGCGCCGTGTAGCGCTCGACGGCATCGGCGGGAGTGGGTCCGGCGAAGACCAGGTACTCGAGCGACTCGCCGCCCGTCGAGAACTGGACACGCTCGACGGCCTCGGTGCCGACCTCGAAGCTTACGTGCTCGGGCTGGTTGACCAGCACGCCGTAGCCCTTCGAGGACAGGTAGAACGGGACGTTCTTGTACGACAGCTCGGAGGAGGTGCCGCCGTCCGCGTTCCAGATGTCGACGGTCTGGCCGTTCTTGACGAACGGGCCGAACCTCTCGCCCAGTCCGTAGATGGTCTCGCCCACGCCCAGGTCAAGCTGCTCGTGCACGTAGGTCCGGTGCGGCGCGAGGCCCGACTCCGAGTAGCCGGCGATGCCCGCCGGCTCGGCGGCGACGGGAGCGTCCTTGGCGAGCTTCACGTACGCGACCGAATGGTGGCCCGAGCCCGTGATGCGCTCGCCGTCGACCTCGAAGTCGAGGCGCCAGGGCGCGCCCGGCGCGACCCGTGCGGTGAGGCGCCCGGAGGTCAGGGTGCCCCCTGCATCGTCCACCCGCGCGGTTCCCGCGCCCTCGACCGCTCCCGGCATCGCGAAGCCGGGCGACCGGCGTGTGCCCTGATGGTGGTCGATGCGCACGCGCACCACGCCCTCGAGAGGGGAGCTAAGCGTGACCGTGAGCACCGCGCGGTTGAGCGTGTCGCCGCGGGTCGCGATGACCTTGGTGGGGGCGTGGACGGTGAGCGTGTCGCCGTCGGCCCAGATGTCGTACGCCTCCTCGGCGTACAGCGCCTCGACGCCGGGACGGCGATGCCAGAATCCGTCGGTGAACTTCACTTCACTGCTCCTGCCGTGATGCCCCTCGTCAGCGTGCGCTGGAAGAGGAGGAAGAAGATGATCGTGGGGATGACGCTGATGAGCGTTCCCGCGATGAGGGTCGTGGTGTCCGTCTGGCGCTCTCCGTTGAGCTGCTCGAGCAGCAGCGGCACGGTGAGCGAGTCGGAGGTGTTGAGGAAGGCCAGCGGCAGCAGGAACTCGTTCCACGTCCAAATGAAGAAGAACACCATGAGGACGGACAGCGTGGGCCGCAGGATCGGCACGATCGCCGAGCGCAGCGTGCGCCAGCGGGTCGCGCCGTCGACGGCCGCCGCCTCGAGGATTTCCTTGGGGAACGTGCCCAGCAGGCTCGACAGCAGGTACGTGCCGAAGGCCGACTGGATGACGACGAACGTGAGGATCACCGACCACGGGTTCGACAGCAGGCCGAGGTCGTCGTAGAGCTGGAACAGCGGGTCGAACAGCATCTCCTGCGGCACCAGGTTGGCCATGAGGAACGCGAGCACGATCCACGTGCGACCGCGGACACGGCCGATCCCGATCGCGAACGAGTTGAGCACGGAGACCACGACCGCGATCACCGCGACCATGGTCGAGATGAAGATCGAGTTCCACAGCGCGCGCGGGAAGTTCTGCGTCTCCCAGAAGGTCTGGATGCCGGTGAAGTCGAGCGCAGCGGGGAAGTCGAGTGGGCTCGAATTGGCGTAGTCGACGGGCGACTTGAACGCGTTGAGCAGCAGCAGCAGGATCGGGAAGACGATGATGAGCGCGCCGACCGCGGCGAGCACCAGCAGGATCCATTCGGCGGCGGTACGCGGGCGGGCCTTATTGCGCGCCGCGCGGCCGGGGGTGGACGAACCGGTGGGGGTGGGGGCGGCCGGGGTGGCCGCCGGAACGGTGGCGGTCATGTCACGCCTCCTTACGCTCGGCGCGGTTCTGCACGCGGATGAAGATGATGGCGACGATCACGACGAGGATCGTGATGGCCGAGGCGATGGTCGCGGCGTAGCCCTTATCCGTGCCGCGGATGAACTCCTGGTAGGCGTAGAACGAGGGCACATAGGTCGACTTGCTGGGTCCGCCGTTGGTGAGGATGAAGACCGGGCCGAACACCTTGAGGGCCGCGATGGTGGTGGTCAGCGCCACGACGAAGACCTCGGGCTGGATCATCGGCGGCGTGATCGCGCGGAAGCGCTGGAACCAGTTGGCGCCGTCGAGCTCCGCCGCCTCGTACAGCTGCGGGTCGACGCGCTGGAGCGCGGCCATGAAGATCACGACGGGGTAGCCGATCTGGATCCAGATCATCAGCACCATGACCGAGGCCATCGCGGTGCTGTACTGGCCGCCCAGCCAGTTGATCTGCACGTCGGAGCCCGTGACGGTCGTGAGGAACTGGTTGAGCACGCCGTCGGAATTGGGCTTGAGGATCCAGCTGAACATCACGCCGGCGACCGCGATCGGGAGGATCTGCGGAAGGTAGTACGTGGCGCGCAGGAAGCTCGACAGCTTGGCGCCAAAGCGGCGGCCGACGACGTCGAACAGCAGCGCGGCGATCACGAGGCCCAGCAGTGTGGGCACGATCACCATGGCGATGATGACGAGCACGATGTTCTGGAAGGACTGCAGGAACTCCTGGTCGGAGGCGAGCGCGATCCAGTTCTCGAGGCCGGCGAACTGCTCCTCCGCGCGTCCTCCGCGCCAGTGGAAGAAGCTCAGCCGGAGGTTGCGGACGATCGGGTAGAGGATCACGATCGAGACGAGTACGGCTCCGGGGATGAGGTAGAGCCAGTACCCGCGCTTGCTCGCGTCGCGCTGCGGAATGCGAGCCGGGTCGTCCTGCGCGGGCCGCTTCGCGGCCTTGCCGGCCGGGCGCTGAAGGGTGGGGGTCATGCGAGGTCCGTCTCCGGTGGCGGCCCCGGGAGCGCCGGGGCCGCCACCTTCGTGAGGGTGGGTGGTGGACTAGCGGAGGTCCGCCACGTAGCTCTCGTAGTACTCCATGAGCTGCGCCTGAGCGCCGGCGGCGTCAACGGTGCCGTTGACGAGGCTCTGCATTACGGAGTTGAGGTCGCCGTAGAAGGTCGGGGTCGGCCAGTCGGGGTAGAAGGACAGGCCGTCACGGTCGTTGACCTCGTTGAAGAGCTCGATGAGCGCCTGCGCGTCGGGGTCCGTGATGTCCGCGGGGTCGGCCGCGACGGGCAGGCCGCCCGAGTCGCCCAGCAGCGCCTGGATCTCGGGGCGCATCGTGATGTCGATGAACACCTCGGCCAGCTCGGGCTGCTTGGACTCGACCGGCACCACCCAGATGTTGCCGCCGGAGCCGGGGGTGAGGGTCGCGCCGGGCCAGTTGGTGATGCCCAGCTCGAAGTCCGCGATCTCGTTGAGGAAGCGGCCGTACCACCACGAGCCCGAGTAGAACATCGGAACCTCGCCGTTGATGAACTGCAGGCCGGCGTCCTCGGCGGTCATGCCGGACACGTCGGCCGAGATGAAGCCCTTCGACACCCAGTCCGACACCGTCTCGGTGGCATAGCTGATCTCGGCGCCGTTCCAGTCGACCTCGTCCGTGTACAGCTGGTAGGCGTTGACGAAGTCACGGTCGGCCTGGCTCAGCACCAGCTGGTACCAGAGCTGACCCATGGGGTACTCCTGCGCCGAGGTGGTCAGCGGGGTGATGCCCTCGTCCGTGAATGCCTGCATCGCGGCCTTGAGCTCCTCGGGGGTGGTGGGCACCTCGATCCCGTACTCGGCGAACATGTCCTGGTTGAAGTACAGGAACACGAACTCGCCGTAGTTGGGGACGCCGTACCAGGAGCCCGAACCCATCACGCCGTTCTCGTCGTACTTGGCGATGGTGTCGATTCCCGCGCCCAGCTTGTCGGCCCAGCCGTAGGTCTCGTAGGCCTCGTCGAGCGGCAGGATCACGCCGGTCGCGGCGAGCTGGCCGGCGGTGCCGTTGCCCTTGTTGTATTCCGACACGTCGGGCGCGTCGGACGAGTCGAACAGCTGCTGCGCGGAGGCGTTGAGGTCCTCGAACGCGGTGGTCTCGAGGTTGACGGTCGCGCCGGTCTCCTCCTCGAAGATCTCGATGGCCCGGTTCCAGGCGATGCCCATGGCCGAGTCCTCGCCCTCCTAGTGCATGACGGTGAGGGTCTCGCCCGCCCAGTCGCCGCTGCCTCCGGCGCCGGTCGTGGGGTCCGTCTCGCTGCCCGAGTCCGAGCACGCGCTGAGCGTGAGTGCGCCCACCGCGAGTACTGCCGCGGTAGCTCCGATGCGGTACTTCATTGTCCGTTCCTGCTTCCCGATCGTGGCCCGGGGGCCGGGTGGGGGAGCGCCGCCGTCGCGCCGCTTCGAAGCGCTTCGACGATGCACGTGCGTGCGAATCACTGCGGGTGCGTCACGGTGATCCGACGAACGAGGGCTGCGCGGCGCGGGTCGCGACGGAGCCCTGGTCTATGTAGGTCGGGGGGATGAGGACGATGCGCGGGGTGCGGTCCCCCCCATCGATGGCCTGGACCAGCAGGTCCACGGCGACGGTGCACGACGCTCGCGCGTCGAGCGGCATGGTGTCGAACGGCACGGCGAAGCGTGCGGTCGAGAAGCTGACTCCGGCCGCGACCACCGACACGTCGCGCGGGGTCTCGAGGCCGAGCGTCGCGAGGGTCGACGTCAGGGAGGAGGCGACGTCGGCGGTCGTGTTGAGCACGATCGCGTCGAGCTCGGGCAGCCGCTCGCGCAGGCGGCGCACGCTTCCCTGTGCCGTGTGGCCGCCCGGGTGCGCGACCGCGATCTCGACGCCGAGTACGGCGGCGTGGTCCTCGAACGCGCGCAGGAAGCGGCGGGGGAAGTTCGAGCCGCGGTCGAGGGTCTCGCGGCGGTGAGAGATGAGGCCGATCTGGCGGTGGCCGGTCTCGACCAGGCGGTCGATCGCGGTGCGCGCCGCGGCCTCGAAGTCGAGGTCGACGCAGAGGAGGCCCTCGGTGTCGGCGGGAAGGCCGACGAACACCGTGGGGCACGCGAGCGTGCGCGCGAGCGGAACCCTGGCATCGTCCTCGTCCACGTCGAGGACCACGATGCCGTCGGCGAGCTGCGTCGCCGCCGAGCGGCGCATGCCCGCGAGGGCGTCGTCGTGCACCAGCAGCAGCGTGTCGTAGTTGTGGCTGCGCGCGACCTTGGTGGTCTCCATCGCGAAGGACATGTGGGCCGCGTCGTCGGTGTCGGGGTGGACCGGCTCGGACACCGCGATGATGTGGGAGCGATTGGCGGCGAGCATGCGCGCGCTGGCGTGAGGGAGGTAGCCGAGCTCCTGGGCCGCCGCGAGCACGCGCTCGCGGGTGGCCTGAGTGATCGAGCGCTTGCCGCTGAGGGCGTATGAGACGGTGCTGATGGACACGCCCGCGGCCTGCGCCACGTCAGCGATGGTTGCCATCTCGACTCCGTCGTCTCGGTCCTGTCTGCGCCTCCCCAAGGCCGGGAAGACGGGGTCGAAGCGCTTCGACGGCGCCTCGATGTAGCGAGAGTATGTTTCCCGTCGCAACAAAGCAAGCCGCTTTATGGAATCGTGACCTGCGGCCGCGCGCCCCCCGCAGACGCCACGTGCCCCGCCCCTCGGGGAGGGGCGGGGCACGCGGGTCGTGCGGCCGGAGCCGGTTCAGCGGTCGAGAGCGTCCCACCGCTGGAGGAACGCGGCCACCGCGTCGCGCGTGATCGCCGCGCGCGGACGGAACGTGCCGTCGGTCCAGCCCGCGGTGATTCCTCGCTCCGCGAGCCACGCGATCGCTTCCGCGTGCTCGGAGCTCGACGCCGTGACGTCGGAGAACCGGTCGAGCGCACCCAGGTTCACGCCGGACGGCGAGCCCGCCGCGCGGTAGAGGAACGCCGCGACCGCGTCACGCGTCACGAGCGCCCGGGGGCGGAACGTGCCGTCCGACCATCCCTCGACGATCCCCTGAGCCGCGGCCCATTCGATCGCGAGGTAGTGCTCGGAGGTTGCCGGCGTGACGTCGGGGAACGTGGGCGTCGCGGGTGCCTCGAACGCGGGCGATCCCGCCTCGCGGTAGAGGAAGGCCGCGATCGCGTCCCTCGTGGCGTGCGCGTACGGGCGGAACTCCTGTCCCGCGGGCGTGCTCCACCCCGTCGAGATGCCTCGTGCGGCCATCCACAGGATCGCCTCGTAGTGCTCCTCGTCGCCGGAGAGGTCGCCGAACTCGACGGTCTCCGTCACGCACGGGAGCGATCCCGAGCGCAGCGAGAAGCCGTCCGTGTCGGCATCGTCGGCGTAGAACGTGGGCACGGCGCCACCGACGCACATCGAGGCATCGCCCACGGCGAAGCCCTCGTTGGCGATGTTCGCCATGCCCGCGGGACGCTCGTAGACCGCGGTGGCCTCGAACGCGCCGTCGACCAGGGCGAAGGCGGCGATCCTGCCCTCGCAGGCCTCGTCGCAGACCACCCACAGCTGCGAGCGCTCGGCGTCGAACTGGACGTCCGCGACGAGCGAGAACGCGACGCCGTCCGTGGGGATCGACGCGACGCGGACGAAGGAACCGTCAGCCATGAGTGCGTACGCGTAGGCACTCGCCGTGCCCTCGACGCCCACCACGAAGAGCCCGCCGCCGTGGCCGGGGTACGTGGCCGGGTCGTAGGCTGCGCCGGTGGAGGCGTCGAGCAGCCCGCCGTCGACCAGCCAGGCGTCGGGGATCCACGTGACGCCCTCGAGGCCGCCGTTCGCGGCGAGGCCGGGGAAGTCCGCCGCGAGGTTCCACTCGGCCGTCGCGACCAGGGTGCCGGAGTCGCCCGAGACCTCGTAGCGCAGCATCGCGGGGCGGCTCACCGAGCTCGCGTCGTTGTTGCGCTCCGAGGACACGTACACGGTGCCGTCCGCGGCGACGTGGACGCCCTCGGCGTCGACGGTGCCGGTGCCGCCCGGATACGTGAGCGTCCACTGGCCGGTGACCTCACCGGACATCGCCATGCGGTAGAGCAGGCCGTCGCCGTTCTGCACCGCCCACAGCTCACCGTTCGCGACGTCGACCCCGGACAGGTCACCGCCGAAGGTCGGCTCGGAGTCGAGCACGCTCACGTCCGCGCCGCCCGGCCACGGCAGGGCCGTGACGATTCCCGCGCACGCGTTGGCCGCGCCCTTGGTGGTTGCCTGCGTGGTCTCGAAGTCGCCCACACCGTCGGGGCAGCGCCCATAGGTGGTGCCGGCGTGGCTCGCCCACTCGTACGTGTCGAGCAGGGTGACGCCGTCGGCGTCGAAGAGGCGCACCGAGTCGGCTCCGCCCAGTCCGTACCCCAGCGCGTCGAAGGCGACGAACGCCCCCGACGCGAGCATCGTCCCCGCAGGAACGGTGAAGGCGTGGTCGTCCTCGGCGTCCTTGATGACCAGGCCGCCCAGGTCGACCTCGACCGCGCCAAGGTTGATGAGCTCGACCCAGTCGGTGGTGTCGCCGTTGGACTCGACCTCGTTGATGCGCACGGGGATCGCGCACGAGTTCGGCTCTCCCTTGGTGGAGAACGGCGCGTCGATCCACTCGCCCACGCCGTCGGCGCAGCGCGACCACGACACGAGCGCGTGCGCGGGCCAGGTGGTCTTGGCGGCCAACTCGCCGGTCAGGTCGTAGAGGCGGAACTCGTCGCCGTTGCCCAGCCCGAACGTGAAGCCCTCGGGGTAGGTCGCGCTCTGCTGGTCGATCACCAACAGCCCGCCCGCGGGGACCACGGAGCCGGCGGGCACCACGTCCGTGCGGGTGTCGTCGTTGTCCTTGATCGCCCAGCCGGAGATGTCGATCGGCGCATCCGTGAGGTTCGCGACCTCGACCCAGTCGGTGTCATCGCCGTTGGACTCGACCTCGTTGATCGCGAGGCTCGTGGACAGCTCGGCCGGCTCGTCGATGGGTGGCTCGATGGTGCCGCAGTCGTTCGCCGCGCCCTTGGTGGTCTGCGCGGTCGTGACGATCTCGCCCAGCCCGTCGGGGCATCGTCCATACGAGGTGGTCGCGTGTGAGGTCCATGCGTGAGCGTCGACCAGGGTGGTGCCGTCCGCGAGGAACACGCGCGCGGTGTCCGCGCCACCGAGACCGAAGCCGTGCGTCGCGTCCGCGTCGACGTCGATCGCGAGGAAGGCGCCGGGGGCGATCGTGGTGTCCGCGGGGATCGCGAGGGTGCGCGAGTCGTTGTCGTCCTTGACGACCCAGCCGGACACGTCGACGGGCGCGTCGCCCATGTTGATCAGTTCGATCCAGTCGGTGGCGTCGCCGTTCGACTCCACCTCGTTGATCACGACGGAGGGCAGTTCCTCCGCTACGGCGACGGGAACCGCGAGGCCCCCGATCGCCAGTGTGAGTGCCGCCGTTGCGGCCGCGCGAGAGCGCACGTGCATGATGCCACCTTGTCATCGTCGAGGGACCTAGCAGGGGCGACGCTAGTCCTCGGGCGTGAACTCCCGGTGGCGAGTGAGTGGCGCGTGGGTGGCCCGGCGGTGTCGAGCCGGTGACGGGCCCGTGTGCGACGGTGCCTAGCCCTGCTGCCAGGGAAGGCCGGCGCCCTTCCACCCCTGCCAGCCGCGGTGGCCGTGCTCATCCGTCGTGCCCTCGAAGCCCTCGAGGACGTTGTACGCGGGGCCCAGTCCTGCGGCGGTGGCAGCGACGGCAGCGCCGATGGAGCGCTGACCCGAGCGGCACAGGAAGACAATGGGCTGACCCGGCCGGGCGCCCGTGGCCTGGAGCTGGGCCACGAAGTCGGGGTTGGGGGTCATCGACGGATACGACGCCCACTCGATGAGGGCGGCCTGGCGTCCGAGCGAGGACGCGTCGGGGACGCCGACGAAGCGCCACTCCGCCTCGGTCCGCACGTCCACGAGCAGCGCCTCCGGCGTCTCCTCGAGCAGCTTCCATGCCTCGTGCGGGGTGAGGTCTCCGGCGTAGCTCATCGCGGTCCCTTCGTGTGCGGGTGAGTTCGCCTGCGGGCGAGTCTCGGCTGGCGTCAGTGTAGGCGGAGGGCGAGTCCTACGGGGCGACGGAATCCTCGAGGCCCTCGGGAACTGCGCCGTTCCACCACAGACTTCCGTCGGCGACCACGGCGTCCCCGCGACCGTCTCCGATGTCGTACCTCACCACCGAGTAGGCGCGTGCGAGCGTGACCGCGTCCTCCCAGGCGGCGACGCCGAAGCTCTCTTCGGGCGAGAAGCCCACCACCTCGAGGGATGCGAAGGGCGCCTCGCCTTGCTCTCCCGCGGCGAGGTCGAGGCGGTCGCCCAGCTCCCACCCGTGCTCGTCGCGATAGCGCACCGACACGACCACCTCGCCGCTCGCGGGGGCGCGGCCCTCGACGATCGTGCCGTCGGGCAGCGGGCCGTCGTACGCGGAGAGCGGCGTACGGCTTGCCTCGCGGTCGGCGAAGAGCACCGGTGCGGTGACCGAGACGAAGGCGTCGGGATCGACCGCCCTGACGGCCCCGACGTGGTCCTCCCACTCGGTCATCGTCACGAACGTGACGCCGTCCATAACCGGCTCCGGGCTAGGGCTGTCCGTGATCCACACGGCGAACCAGGCTGAGTGTTCCGTGTCGGGCACTCCCGGTGCGGACTCCCATGGCCGAGTGATCGCGAGGGTGACCGCCGCCCCCGCGGCCAGCACCGCGACCGCGGCCACCGCCCATCGAACCCACGTCGGCCGCACCTTCGGCGCGACCGCAACTCCCGCATCGTCCCTGATAACCCCCATGGGGTCACCCTAGCGGCTACCCCTCCTCGGGATGCGGCTTGTGCGGGGTAACCGGCGGCAGCGCGGACCACGGGAACGTGATCCACCTGTCCGTGCGCTTCCACACGTAGTCGGGGTCGATCACCGAGCGCGGCTTCGCGTAGAGCACCACGGTCCGCACCTCGGCCGCGTGCTCCTCCATGAGGCGCTTCACGAGCGCGAGAGTCTCGCCCGTGTCGGCGACGTCGTCGGCGACCAGCACCTTGAGCCCGGCCATGGCGTCGGTGTCGAGCAGGGGCGGCAGGACCACCGGCGCGGGAAGGCGCTCGTCGATCCCGGTGTAGAACTCGACGTTGAGGGTGCCCACGCCCTTGGTGCCCAGCGCGTAGGACAGCGCCCCGCCCACGGGAAGCCCGCCGCGCGCGACGGCCACCACGACGTCGGGCTCGTAGCCGGAGTCCGCGACCGCCTGCGCGAGCTCGCGCGACGCATCGCCGAATCCCTGCCAGGTGAGGATCTCGCGCTCGGGTGCCTCGGTCATGGTGTCTCCTTGTCGCGGGTTCCGCCGTGAGGCGAGGGTACCGGCCCGCGAGGGGACGATGCTCGGGCCCGGCTAGCCTGGTCCGATGGGCTTCTTCACGGGTGACGGCGACTCGCGGCGCTTCTACGAGGCGGATGCCTGGTTCACGCAGTGGCTGGTCGCGAGCCCACGCTCGAGCGCGTACCTCGCGACGCAGGTGCGCAAGGCGACGGGCCACGACCTTCGATTCACGCCGGCGGAGCTGCGGCCCACGATCGACTGGGCCGTGCGCGACCTGCGCCGCGACCGCTCGGCGGTCAGGCCCGACTGGGCGTACCGCAGCGAGCTCGGCCAGTCCCTCACGATGCACGGCGCCGCGCTCATCGACGGACTGCTCGTCTACCTGGGTGGGCTCGCGGACGACCACCGCCCGCTCGAGTGGTTGCTCGACCGCAGGGAGGGCTCGCCGACCTACCTGGACCCGATCCTGGGACCCGACGGGCCGCCCATCGCCGCACTGCCGTTCGCGCTCGCGGCCATGGGGGAGGGGCGCGCGGCGTGGGACACGGTCGAGGACGTGCTGCGATGGTTCGGCTCGCCCGGCACGCTGACCTACGAGGCATTCGACACCCCGCGTGACGTGCGCGAGTCCTTCATCCCTCGCGGCGGACTGCTGAGGCGCGTCGAGCGTCCCAGCGAGATCCCGCAGGTGCCGCCGTCCGCGGCGCTCGGTCCTCTGGAGGAGGGCGACCCCGGCCTCGTGGTGCACGATGCCGGGCCGGGCCATGCGCCCGGCACGCCGTCGGACGCGACGCACCACGCGATCGTGATGCTCGCGGCGGGCGCGATCGACGAGCCCGCGCTCTTGCGTTTCCTGCGGGCGGCCGATGCCGCGCCCGGCATCACCCGCGTCGCGTTCCGCAGCCACCATCTGCTCGAGGTATGGGCGCCGGGGATGCTGACGGTCGAGGTGCTGTCCGAGCTGCGCAGGGCCGCACGCAGCGAGCTGCCCGCACGGCCCGACGATGCCCCGCTGAGCGAGGACGACCGGCGCGGACTGCTCTTGCGCGCACCGTTCCTCGAGAGGCTGGGCAAGGCCGAGGACCTCGCGACGCGCGTGCTCGAGGTCGACGGCTTCGACGCGACGGTGACGGTCCAGACGCCGTGGCTCGACGACTACACGTACACGGTGGCGCTTCATCCGCGGCTGGTCGAGACCCTCACGCAGGACCGCATGGAGGCGGTCGCGAACGCCGCGGGCGAGCTGCCCGGCGTGGACCGCGTGCTGTGGGAGGACGCCGAGGCCGTTCACGTCCACGCGCCGGGCCTCGCGGCCGACTCTCTCGCGGATGCGGTGGCCGACGCGCTGAGGTGAGGCGGAGCGGCGACGCACCGGTCGCTCTCCAAAGTCCCTGGTGAATATGGTCACCAAGGTGCACAATGCGTTCATGGGGGCACCATCGCAGGGGCGCACCGACGCGCCGGTGAGGCATGCCGCGCTCGCGGGCATCATCGTCGTGAGTGTGAGCGTCGCGCTCATTCTCTTCAGCACGGGCGTCGCGGGGCGCGTGTTCGGCTCGGTCGAATGGTCCGATGCCGCGCTGCCGACGTATCCCGCGACCGCATGGTCGGGCGAGGCGGAGCCGGTGGCCGAGGGCCTGACGCTCGAGCTCGTGGTGCCTCAGACCATGTGTCCGCGCGCGAGATCGCTCGACGGCGGCCATATCGGGGTGATGGTCGCGAGCTCGTGGACCGGCTCCTGGCCGTCCGTCTCGGGCTTTGTTTCTGGAGACCACTACCCGCGCCTCTACGGCGGGCCCGAGGGTGCAATCCTCGAAGCGAACCCTGAGGCGAGTGAGGTGACGGTTGAGGGCCGCATGCTCGACCTCGAGGATCCGGCCGATGCCGTGGTCGCGCGGTCGTGGACCGACGCGTGCGGCGAGGTAGAGGCCATAGCGATCGCGGCACCGGGGGGTCTCGCGGGTGGAGAGGTGGGGGTAGAGGGATGAACGGATCGGCGAAGGAGACGGCCGGTGCGGCGGGGACGTCGCTCACGGGGGACTCGGGTCCGCGCCACGACTCTCCGACCAAGCGCGCCGCGATCGCGGGGATCGTGCTTGCGGGCCTCGCGCTCGCGGTGGTCGGGGTCGCGACCGTATGGGACCGGCCCGCGCAGGTGCCCACCTACGCCGCGGACGCATGGACGGGCGTGGCCGCGGCCGTGGCGACGGGAGCCGATGCGGCGTCGCGCGGGATGTTCACGGCGTGCCCGACCGCGACCCTGTCGGACGGCGGCGCCGTCGCCGGCCTGCTGCTCGTCGAGGGGTGGGGCGCGACTATCACGGCGCCGATGGGCGGCGAGTCGCGGGTGCCGGTCGAACTGCGTGCGGCCCCAGGCATCGTGATCGATCACGACGACAGGAGTGAGCCGCCCGTCATGGGCCGCGTCCTCGACACCGCCGTGGCGTCCGACGCCGCGCTCGCGGACGCGTGGACCGGCATGTGTGGGGAGGTCGAGGACGTGGTGCTCGTGGCGCCCGACGCGGTGGTCGAGGTGCCGATCGTCGTGCCGTAGCGGCGGCGACGTCCCTCACATCCCGCGGCTCCGCCACACGGCGCTCCACTGTGGCGACGGTGAGCGTCCCATGGGAGGCCGCGACCTCGTGAAAGCGACCACCAGCGTCCCATTGCGCTCACCGCGTGTGGCGGAGCCGCGGGGGCGGGAGCGGGGCCAGCCGGTCACCCCTGCGCCGGTAGGATTGCCCCATATCCGCCGGCTCCTTCCGTCTCACCTTCGAGGACTTCATGACCGACGCGCCCGACCCGTTCGACGCCCCCGCCCAGTCCGCCGCCCACCTCGACACCGTTGAGCATGCGGCCGCCACGCCCGACCAGGAGCAGCCGTGGGGCGACCTCGGCCTCAAGGCCGGTGAGTACCAGCGCATCCGCGACATCCTGGGCCGCCGTCCCACCAACGCGGAGCTCGCGATGTACTCCGTGATGTGGTCGGAGCACTGCAGCTACAAGTCCTCCAAGGTGCACCTGCGTCAGTTCGGCGAGAAGACCACGCCGGAGATGAAGGAACGCCTCATGGTCGGGATCGGCGAGAACGCCGGCGTGGTCGACATCGGCGACGGCTGGGCCGTGACGTTCAAGGTCGAGTCGCACAACCACCCGTCCTATGTGGAGCCCTACCAGGGCGCCGCGACCGGAGTCGGCGGAATCGTCCGCGACATCCTCGCGATGGGCGCACGTCCGGTCGCGGTGATGGACGAGCTCCGCTTTGGCGACATCGACCACCCCGACACGGGCCGTGTGGTCCACGGCGTCGTGTCCGGCGTGGGGGGCTACGGCAACTCGCTCGGTCTGCCCAACGTGGGCGGCGGCGCGCGCTTCGACTCGTGCTACCAGGGCAACCCCCTCGTCAACGCGTTGTGCGTGGGCGCGATGAAGCACGAGGACATCCACCTCGCGTCCGCCGAGGGCGTGGGAAACAAGGTCGTGCTCTTCGGCGCCCGCACCGGCGGCGACGGAATCGGCGGGGCGAGCATCCTCGCGTCGGAGACCTTCGAGGACGGCGTTCCCGCAAAGCGTCCCAGCGTCCAGGTGGGCGACCCGTTCATGGAAAAGGTGCTCATCGAGTGCTGCCTCGAGCTCTTCGCGGCGGACGTGGTGCAGGGCATCCAGGACCTGGGCGCCGCAGGCATTTCGTGCGCGACGAGCGAGCTCGCGAGCAACGGTTCGGGCGGCATGCACGTGTGGCTCGACGATGTCCTGCTGCGCGACCCGAGCCTCAATGCCGGCGAGATCCTGATGTCGGAGTCGCAGGAGCGCATGATGGCCGTGGTCCGGCCCGAGAAGCTCGACGAGTTCCTCGCGATCACCGGGAAGTGGGACATCGAGAGCTCGGTCGTGGGCGAGGTCAACGACTCGGGCCGCCTCACGATCGACCACCACGGCGAGCGAATCGTCGACGTCGACCCGCGCACGGTCGCGCACGACGGCCCCGTCTACGACAGGCCCTACCACCGCCCCTCGTGGATGGACACTCTCCAGGCGGATCGGGCATCGTTCCCGCTTCCCGCCACCGCCGCCGAGCTCCGCGAGTCCTTCGTGACGCTCCTCAGCAGCCCCAACATGGCCGCGCGTGACTGGATTACCAGCCAGTACGACCGCTACGTGCAGGGCAACACTGCGGCCTCGCGGCCCGACGCCGCCGGCGTGATCCGCATCGACGAGTCCACCGGCCGCGGCGTCGCGATCGCGACCCGCTCCAACGACCGCTTCACCAAGCTCGACCCCTACGAGGGTGCGCGTCAGAGCGTCGCGGCCGCCTACCGTGGCGTCGCGATCACGGGCGCCGAGCCCACCGCGGTCACCGACGGTCTCAACTTCGGCTCGCCCGAGGACCCGGACTCGATGTGGCAGTTCGCGGAGGCGATCCGCGGCCTCGCCGATGCCTGCCAGGAGCTGGGCGTGCCCGTCACCGGCGGCAACGTGAGCCTCTACAACGGCACGGGTGAGCCGGGCAGGATCGACAGCTCGATCAACCCCACCGCAATCGTCGGCATCTTGGGGATCCTCGACGACGTCGCCCGCGCTGTCCCCAGCGGCTGGCGCGAGGAGGGACAGCTGCTCTTCCTCGTGGGCGAGACGCGCCGCGAGCTCGACGGCAGCGAGCTCGCCGCCGTCAACGGCCACCTGGGCGGACTGCCCCCGCGCGTGAACCTCGCGTGGGAGCGGGAGCTCGCCCAGATCCTCATCGCGTGCTCGCGCGACGGGCTGGTCGATGCCGCGCGCGACGTGTCCGAGGGTGGACTCGCCGCCGCGGCCGCATACGGCGCGCTGCGCTACGGCGTGGGCGCGCGGATCGTGCTCGACGAGGTCTGCGAGCGCGACGGGCTCACCCCAGCGCAGGTGCTGTTCTCGGAGTCCCAGGGGCGCGCGCTGCTCACGGTGCCGCGCACCGAGGAGCCGCGCTTCACCGCGATGCTTGAGGCCCGCGGCGTGCCGTTCGCGCGAGTCGGCGTGACCGGCGGAGACGTGCTCGAGGTCCAGGGTCAGTTCGATGTCTCGCTGGCGGAGCTCACCGAGGCCTGGCAGGCGCCGCTTCCCGCGCGCTTCGCTTGAGGACGATGCCTCCGCGTCGCAGGATTCCCGTTGCCGCCGGCCGCGAGGCCGTCGCCCAGTGGTCGGCGCTCTCCGCCGCGGGCGATGTCGAGCGCGGCCTGACGGCGACGGCCGTGCGCTTCAGCCTCGAGGAGCTCGCCGCCATCGCGCCCGGGCGCTCGCTCGAGGTGCGCGTGCCGCCCTTCGGGGCGGTGCAGTGCATCGAGGGCTCGGTCCATCGTCGCGGCACGCCTCCCGCCGTGGTCGAGATGGCGCCCGACGTGTGGCTGGGCCTCGTGACGGGCGCGGTGCGGTGGGACGATGCCGTGGCCGCGGGCAGCGTCGACGCGTCGGGGGAGAGGTCGGACCTGTCAGACCTGTTGCCGCTCGCGCTGTAGCGTGCCGCCGCGTGAGGAGCGCGCCGGGCGCAAGGCCGCCACCACCGCGGCGGCGATCGCGATGGTGGCCGTTCCAACCAGCGTGACCGCGAGCAGCGGAAGGACCGCGTGGCCCGCATGCTGGGCGGCCCACGTCCATCCGGCCACCACGGAGCCGCCCTCGGCGTCGACAGCGACGGATCCACGGAACGTGCCCACCGCGAGCAGCGCACCCAGGGCGAGCCCGGCGGCGAGGCCGTTGAGCAGGGGAAGCGCGAAGTGCGCCGACGCCGCGATGCGCGCGTTCCGAGCGGTCAGTCCGAGCGCGGACCGGGCATCGTCGTCCTGGGCCGTCGCCTGACGCGATGCGACAAAGGCGGCGAAGGATGCGAGGGCGAGCATGGTGAACGTCAACGTTGCGGCCACGAGGAGCGGCGTCGCGTTCACGCCTCCAGGACCCAGGCGCGGCGGGAGCGCCACGGGGCTGTCGAAGGCAGAGCTTCCAGGCTCGAACGTCATGAGCGCGTCCGCCCACATCGCGAGCGAGAGCCACACGGTGATGACCCCGAACGCCAGACCCGCGACCGACATGACCGTCGCGGGCACGGCCGCCTGGCGTGGGTGACCCGTCAGCGCGTCGCCTGCGGCGAGCGCCCACGGCCGCCTCGAGCGCCGCAGCCGGCTCCCGAGACCCCTGACGATTCCCCTGTTGAGTTCCGCGAGCATGGCGACGGAGGCGATCGTCGCGGCGCCCGCGGTGATCCACACCAGACCGAGCCAGGGTGACGTCCCGTCCCCGCCCGGCCCCTCACCGGTCTGGCTCAGGACGATCAGCACCGCCACCAGCGCGCCCCACAGCCCGTAGATCCATGCGGGAGAGATGCGCCGCGAGAGCTCTGCCTCGGTCACGGGCGAGACGGGCTTGAGGGCGGCGACGGGGGTGACGCGCGACGCCCAGAAGGCGGGCAGGGCACCGAGCGCCGCGGCCAGCACGACGCCGAATCCCACCGCGCCCGCGAGCAGCCAGCCCGGCCACGTGAGCCCCGGGGGGAGCAGCGCCAGCGGATGTGACGAGGCAAAGGCAGACCACGCCACGGCGTGCGCGGCGGCGGCGATCGCCGTGCCCGCGAGACCCGCGAGCAAACCTGTGAGCGCGACCTCACCCAGCGTTGCGGCCGCGACGTGGTGGCCGCGGGCGCCCAACACGCGCGCGGTCGCGATCCACTGCGAGCGTGACTGCGCCCGCGCGCGTCCGACGGTCATCGCGATCCCGATGAGCCCGACCACCAGGACCCCCGCCGCGAGTCCCGCGACCTGGACTGTCGCCTCCTGCAGGTCTCCCACCCAGGGGCTGCTCCGCTGGCCCAGCGCCGCGATGTCCGCGCTCGGCTGACGGGTCGCGACCTGGACATAGGCAAGGTCGAGCGGCGCGCCCGCGTCGTCCGAGAACTGAGGAGGCGTCTGGCCATGGAGGTCGACCGCGTCGTCCCACGCCAGCACGCCCGCGGCCACCCGCAGGTCATAGCGCCCCTCAAGTCCCGACCGCAGCAGTCCCGACACCGTGCGCGCGCCCAGGTCCTCCGGCGCCCCCTCCCACTCTCCCGTGGAGAGCGGCACCGAGTCCCCGATGACCACGCCGGCGCGCTCGGCCCACGCCGCGTCCACGACGATCTCTCCCGGAACGGGAGGCGTGCCCCCGAGCAGGACGCGGTCCCAGTCAAGGTCTCCGCGCGACCCCACCACGGGTGCGAGTGCCTCCCACGCCGTCGACTGCTCGCCGTCGGCGTTCGTGAGCGACAGGTTCCACAGCTCGAGAGTGGCGGTCGGGCGCGCGCCGGACTGCTCGGCCGCCGCGAAGGCCCCCTCAAAGCGATCGGGCGCGACCGCGTCGGGGACGTCCCGCCCGACCATGAACCCGACCGTGGTCGCGCCCTCGGTACCGTGCGCGTCGGTCGCATAGGCGTGAATCGCCGACTGCTGAACGACGTCGAGCGCCGCGAAGGCGGCGAGAGCGACGGTGAGCGTGAGCAGGGCGCCCGTCCACGCGAGGTAGGCCCGATGCGCGCGGGCCTGCTCCCTCATCAGGCGCCCGATCATCGCGCCACCCCCACGAGCCCCTCATGCATCGCCTGCGCGGGTGTCTCGAGGCGGACCATCCATGCCCCCAGCGTCGCCACCGCGCCGAACACCGCGGTGAACCCGACCGCACCCGCGAGTGCCGCGGTCCCGTTCACGGAGTCGAGGCCAGCCCCGATGTAGGTGTCGGTGATCACCCCGGTCAGGGATACGCGCGCCCGCTCGAGCATGGTCATCACGATCCGCACCGCCGCACCCGCGACCGTGCCCACGCCGACCGCGACCGCGCCCACCGCCCACACCTCGAGCGTGATGGCCCAGCGCTGTGAGCGGGCATCCGCCCCCAGCGCGGCCATGGTCGCCGCCTCACGCGCGCCGGCACGAATCACGCCAAGCGCGAGCGCCGCCATGGGAATCGCGAGCACGATTCCCCCTCCGAGAAGGCTCAGCAGCATGTCGGTGAACCCGCCGGAGTCGGTCGAGGCGGGAACGCTCATCCCGAAGCCCGCGTCGTCGCCGCCGGTGCGTGAGACGCCGTCCATGCCGCTGGCGACGGCCGTGAGATCCGCGGTGTCGGACACATAGATCAGGTAGGCCGTGCGGTCGGCCGCGCGCTCCCAGGCGGGCGTGGCGTCCACATACGCATCGGTGCACGTGGCGCACGGGACGATGCCCGTGGGGACGGCGGTGCCCACGCCGAGGTCGGTGACACTCGTGATCCTCCCTGCGGCGGCCGCTCCCGGGTGCCGCGTGAGGGCCTCGGCGAGCTCGGGGTCGACCGCCCGCAGCCGCTCGGGCTCCACCGCGACGATGGTCTTCCACGTCGACGCGACATGTGCGGCCGGCGCGACGATCACGGTGGCCACGCCCTCGATCCGGTCGAGCCGCGCGGCCGTCTCCTGCCGGTCGTGGTCACCCCAGACGAAGAACGAGCCGAAGTAGCGATCGGACTGCTCGATCCCTGGGTTGCTGGTGACGAAAGCCGTCCACATGAACGCGAGTCCGCCCAGCGCGACCACCGCGCGTCCCATGGCGCGCGAGCCCGTGCGCGAACGGGCGTCGAGCACCGCGCCCACGCGGGTGGCGCCGAAGCCCGCGACCGTGCGCGAGGCGGCCGCCAGCGTCCGCACCGCGAGCACGCGCGCCCACGGCAGGGCGACCCCGAAGGCGAGGGCCACGCTCGCGAGCCAAGCGATGCCCACCGCGATGCCGGCGGCGTTGGTGACCCTGTACCCCGGCATCGTCCCGTGCGAGGCGGCGAGGCCCACGACCACCCCGGCCGCGAGGGCGCCCACGACCGCGACGGCGAGCGCGCCGCGGCGCGGCATGCCCGTGGCCTGGCGGCGTGAGTCGGCGTGGAGGCGGTCGACCGGGGTGCCGCGGCGGCGCAGCGCGACCACGCCGTGCGCGACGGTGAGCGCGACGACCGCCGCAAACGCCTCGACGAGGCGCATCTGCCATGCGTCCGCCGACGCTGAGAACGGCTCCCAGCCGCGGCTCACCTCGATGCCGACGTGCAGGGTGCCCGCGATGACGTACGCGAAGGCGACCGCCGTGGCGCCGTCGCGCAGCCCGATCACGAGTGCGCGCCCCAGGCTCGCGTGCGTGGTCTCGCCGAGTGCCGCGCGCACCGCGGACTCCTCGGGGGCCGCGGCGTTCCGGATGCCGAGCACGGGCACCAGGATGAGCGCGAGGATGGTCGCGAGGACCAGCGCCTCGACCAGGTACACGCGGAGGAGCGCGACATCGGGAAACAGCGACGTCTCCTCGCCCGCGCATCCGGCGACGCATGCCTCGAGGTTCCACGGCACGGTGAGCAGCATGAATGCGAACGCCGCGGCGCCCGCGATGATCGCCGCCGTGCGCCTCACCGCTCGACCCCCGCGAGCGCGTCGAGGCCCGCGAGCACCGCATCGGGCGTGGGATCGGTGACGTGGCCGGCGACCTTGCCGTCCGCGAAGAGCAGCACGCGGCCGGCGTAGGACGCCGCGGTCGGGTCGTGCGTGACCATCACCACGGACTGCCCGAGCTCGCGGCAGGACTGACGCAGGTGAGCGAGGATCTCGGCGCTCGCATGGGTGTCGAGGTTGCCCGTGGGTTCGTCGGCGAGGACGATGCGCGGGCGGGTGATGAGCGCGCGGGCGATCGCGACGCGCTGCTGCTGGCCGCCCGACATCTCGTACGGGCGCCGCTCGAGCTCGCGCCCGATCCCGAGCATCGTCACGAGAGAGTCGAGCCAGTCCTCGTCGTGCGGCAGCGCGTTGAGGCGCAGGGGGAGCAGGATGTTCTCTCGCGCGGTCATGGTCTGCAACAGGTTGAAGCCCTGGAACACGAATCCGACGATCCGCCCGCGCACCCGCGCGAGCTCGCGGTCGCGCATCGCCGTGATGCGCTCGCCGCCCACCCACACGTCACCGGCGTCGGGACGATCGAGCCCCGCGAGCAGGTGCACGAGCGTGGTCTTTCCCGAGCCCGACGGCCCCATGACGGCGGTGAGCACGCCCGAGGGGACGTCGAGGTCCACGTGGTCGACCGCGACCACGCGCGCCGCGCCGCGTCCGTATGCCTTCGTCAGCCCGCGCGCTCGCAGCGCGAGCGGCTGGTCCTCCGGGATGTCCATGCCAGCGAAACTATCGGCACCCGGGCGCGCAGGGCATCGTCCCCCGGCATGGACCTGGGGTGATACCCGGGTATGACGCGTCAGTGGTGGGGGCGCACCAGCCCGGCCTCGTATGCGATCACCACGGCCTGCACGCGGTCGCGCGCCCCGAGCTTCGCGAGCACGCGACCCACGTGCGTCTTGACGGTCGGCTCGGCCAGGAACAGCTCCGCCCTGATCTCCTGGTTCGACAGCCCGCGTGCCATCAGCGTGAGCACCTCGCGCTCGCGATCCGTCAAGGCGCTCAGTCGCTCATCCTCCTCTGCGGCCTCGCGCCGGTCGGGAAGCGCGGCGACCCGCGCGAGCAACCGCTTGGTCGACGAGGGCGCGATCACCGCGTCGCCCGCGTGCACGGTCCGCACCGCGGCCAGTAGGTCCTCGGGAGGGGCGTCCTTGAGCAGGAAGCCCGAGGCGCCCACGCGGATCGCCGCGACCACGTACTCGTCGAGGTCGAACGTGGTGAGGATGATCACCCTCGTGGGAGACGTGGCGGTGAGGGCCTCGCACGCCGCGATGCCGTCCACGCCGGGCATGCGGACGTCGACGAGCGCGACGTCGGCCGGCGGGTCGAGCGCCGCGAGCGTCGCGATGGCGGCCGCCCCGTCGCCGGCCTCCGCGACCACCTCCATGTCCGGCTGGGAGTCGATCACCATGCGGAAGCCCGCGCGGATGAGCTGTTGGTCGTCGACCAGCGCGACCCGGATCATGCGTCCTCCTCGAGGGTCGTGGCGGGTGCGGTCGTGGTCGCCGTGCGCGGTGTGAGAGGCAGGCGCGCGCGGACCAGGTAGCCGCCGCCGGCGCGCGGGCCCGCGGTGAGCGCCCCGCCAAAGACCGTCGCGCGCTCGACCATGCCCGCGATGCCCAGACCGGCGCCGTCGCCCACCGACGCCGCGCCCCTGCCGTCGTCGGACACCGTGACCACCAGGGCATCGTCCTCCCAGCGCAGCTGGACGAACGCCGTCACGTGCGGGCCCGCGTGCTTGAG
Organism: Demequina sediminis; assembly: GCF_039545075.1. NCBI lineage: Bacteria > Bacillati > Actinomycetota > Actinomycetes > Micrococcales > Demequinaceae > Demequina > Demequina sediminis. The sequence goes on from NZ_BAABRR010000015.1 coordinate 36,843, forward strand.
CACGTTCGTGAGGGCCTCCTGGACGATGCGGTAGGCCGCCAGTCCCGCGCCGATCGGCAGCGGGCGGGGGGTTCCGGTGGTGATGTACGAGACCTCGAGGCCGCCCTCGCGGATGGACGCGACGAGCGCGGGGATGTCCGCGAGCGAGGGCTGCGGACCCAGCGCGGCCTCGGTGTCTCCCTCACGCAGCACGCCCAGGAGCGCGCGCATCTCGGTGAGAGCGGCACGGCTGACGTCCGCGATGGTGTCGAGGCTCGTGAGTGCCGCCGCGGGATCCGTGCGACCGGCGAAGCGGCCGCCGTCGGCCTGGGCCACGACCACCGAGAGGGTGTGCGCGACGACGTCGTGCATCTCGCGCGCGATGCGGGCGCGCTCGTTGGAAGCGGCGAGCGCGATGGCCGCGGAGTCGTCCGACCGATGGCGACGCTCAGCAGCGGCGGCACGGCGGCGCGAGCGCCCCAGAGCCACCGCGAGGATGGCGGCCGCGACGGCGCTCACCGCCGCCACCGACCACGCGAGCCACTCCATGGCGCTCACCGTAGCGCGGCACGCGCGGGTGCGACCGCATCGCCCCAGGTCACACGCGGGTAACGATTCGGCGGCGAGTCGGTGCACCGGTTGCGGGTCGCGCGCGTGCCGGGCTACGTTCGATTGCAAGCGCTTGCGTCGATGAGGACGCATACTCCTCACGGTGCGGGCGCCGCTCCCCGGTCATCGCATTCCGCGGTGTGCCGGGGGCGTTTCTCAACGACGAGGAGGCGCAGTACACATGAATCGACGTTTCATCCTCCCGGTCACGGCGCTCGCGCTGGGTGGCCTGGTGCTCGCCGGATGTTCCGGTGGCGACGACCCCGAGGGCGGGTCCACGAGCGGCGGCGGCGGAACCATGGCCGAGGGCTGTGAGGACTACGCCGACTACGGCATGCACGAGGGCGAGACCGTTCAGGTCTACTCGACCATCCAGGAACGCGAGGCCGACGACCTGGTGACGTCCTTCGAGCAGTTCGAGGAGTGCACCGGCATCACGGTCGACTACGTGGGTACTCAGGAGTTTGAGACCCAGATCAACGTCCGCGTCGAGGCGGGCGACCCTCCGGGCATCGCGATCATTCCGCAGCCCGGTCTGCTGGCTCGCCTGGTCGAGGCGGGACACGTCATGGAGGCCCCCGACGCGGTCGAGGCCAACGTCGACGAGTTCTGGTCCGAGAGCTGGAAGGGCTACGGCACGTTCGACGACGTCTTCTACGCCGCCCCGCTCATGGCCTCCGTCAAGGGCTGGGTCTGGTACTCGCCCTCGGAGTTCGCGGAGAAGGGCTATGAGGTGCCCACGACGTGGGACGCCATGATGGAGCTCACCGCGCAGATGGCCGCGGACGGAGCGGACAACACGCAGTACCGTCCGTGGTGCATCGGCTTCGAGTCGGGTGACGCGACCGGTTGGCCGGGCACGGACTGGATCGAGGACATCGTCCTTCGCCAGGCCGGACCCGAGGCCTACGACCAGTGGGTCGCCGGCGAGCTGCCCTTCGCCTCCCCCGAGATCCAGGGAGCGTTCGACACGTTCGGCGAGATCGCCCTCAACCCCGAGTACGTCAACGGCGGACTCGGCGGACCGGAGTCGATCATCTCGACGTCGTTCAACGACGGCGGCCTGCCGATCCTCGATGGCAACTGCTCGATGCACCACCAGGCCTCGTTCTACGAGGCACAGTGGCCCGAGGGCACCACGGTTGCCGAGGACGGCGACGTGTGGGCCTTCATCACCCCGCCCGTCGCGGAGGGTGACCCCGCCGCGGTGACCGGTGGTGGCGAGTTCGTGGCCGCCTTCAACGACGACCCCGCCACGGTCGCGCTGCAGACCTTCATGTCCTCGGACACGTGGGCCAACATCCGCGTCTCGCTCGGCGGCGTCATCTCCGCCAACCAGGGACTCGACCCCGCCAACGCCAGCTCGCCGATCGGCCAGCAGGCGGTCGAGATCCTGCAGAACCCCGACACCATCTTCCGCTTCGACGCCTCGGACCTCATGCCCGCGGCCGTGGGTGCGGCGTCCTTCTGGACCGGCATGGTGGACTGGGTGAACGGAACCAAGACCACCGAGCAGGTCACGTCGGAGATCGACGCAACCTGGCCGTGATGTCTGAGTGCGGTGCCGGTCGGGTCTCCCGACCGGCACCGTCCGTCCGTGGAGAGAGGAGTCGACGATGCTGTCGACGGTGATGGCCCCCGCACTGCAGTTGCCGATGCGTTCCGACAATTTCTGGGCCGAGTCCGGCGGGAAGGTCGGCGGGGCGCTCATCGCCGTCGCGATCTTCCTCGCCGTGGTCGGCCTGCTGATGTTCTTCGCGGACAAGGCGCCCAAGCGCGGCCGCGACGCGATCCAGTTGGGGCTCTTCGTGGCCCCCGCCCTGTTGCTGCTGATCTTCGGCCTCGTGTGGCCCGCGATCCAGACCATCCGCCAGTCGATGACCGCGGACGACGGCACCTGGAACGGCTTCGACAACTTCGTCACGATCTTCACGGATCCCGTGATGACGACGGTGCTGCGCAACACCATCATCTGGGTGATCCTGGTGCCGCTCGGCGCGACAATCATCGGCCTTGCGTATGCGGTCTTCATCGACCGCTCCAAGGGCGAGAAGGTCCTCAAGTCCCTGGTGTTCATGCCCATGGCGATCTCCTTCGTGGGCGCGTCGATCATCTGGGGCTTCATGTACGAGTACCGCGCCGAGGGCTTCGACCAAATCGGATTCCTCAACCAGGTGCTCGTGTGGTTCGGTCAGGAGCCGCAGCAGTTCCTCAACACCCCACCCGGGAACACGTTCTTCCTGATCATCGTGATGATCTGGATTCAGACCGGTTTCGCGATGGTCGTGCTGTCCGCGGCCATCAAGGGGGTGCCCGCCGAACTCCACGAGGCCGCGTCGCTCGACGGCGCGAGCGCGTGGCAGCGCTTCTGGTCGGTGACGGTGCCGTGGATCCGCGGATCGCTCGTGGTCGTGGTCACCACCATCACCATCGCGACGCTCAAGGTCTTCGACATCGTGCGCACCATGACCGGTGGTCAGTTCGAGACCTCGGTGGTCGCCAACGAGATGTACTCGAGGGCCTTCCGGCTGGGTCAGCCGTCGATCGGTGCCGCGCTCGCGGTGGTGCTGTTCGTCATGGTGATCCCGATCATCATCTACAACGTCCGAGTCCTTCGTCAGCACAAGGAGGCGCGCTGATGTCCGTGCCCACCGCCCCCAAGACCGTCGAGGATCCCGACCTCACCCCCACCGAGCCCAAGAAGGCCAAGCGCGTCAAGACACGGCTCACGTCGCGCGGCGCCACCATCGCGGCGATCGTCATCGCGACCCTGTGGACCATCCCGGTCTTCGGCCTCGCGATCTCATCGTTCCGTCCCGAGCGCGAGGTGAAGACCACCGGCTGGTGGACCATCTTCGAGAACTGGGGATGGACCTTCGACAACTACAACACGATTCTGTTCGAGTCCGGAGCTTCCTCCGCGAGCCTCGGCCAGTACTTCGTGAACTCGATCGTGATCGCGATTCCCGGCACGATCTTCCCGCTGGTGCTCGCCCTCATGGCCGCGTATGCCTTCGCGTGGATCCCGTTCAAGGGGGCGTCGTGGATGTTCGTTGCGGTGTTCGCCCTGCAGATCGTGCCGCTGCAGATGGCGCTCATCCCGCTGCTGCGCATCTTCAACTACGACTGGATCGACATCTCCGGCACGTTTGCCGCCGTGTGGGTCGCTCACACGATCTTCGGCCTGCCGCTCGCGATCTTCCTGCTCCACAACTTCATCTCGGAGATCCCGCGCGACATCATGGAGGCCGCCAAGGTCGACGGCTCGAGCCACACCCAGACGTTCACCAAGATCGTTCTGCCGCTGTCCCTGCCGGCCATCGCGTCGCTCGCGATCTTCCAGTTCCTGTGGGTGTGGAACGACCTGCTGGTCGCGCTGGTGTTCTCGGGCGGCACTGTTCGCACGGCGCCGCTCACCCAGCGACTCGCGGAGTTCGCGGGCGACCGCGGCTCCGACTGGCAACTGCTCACCGCGGCCGCCTTCGTTTCGATCATCGTGCCGCTCATCGTGTTCTTCTCGCTGCAGCGGTACTTCGTACGCGGTCTGCTCGCCGGCTCCACCAAGGGCTGACGGGCATTGAGGGGGGACCGAGCGGGGTCGGGGGCCAAGCGGCTCCCGGCCCCGTTGATCGCCGTCCCCGCCCCGCGCCGCCACCGCCTAGAATTGGCCCGTGAGCGACGCCCCCGAGTACGACAACGCCACCGCCTCCTCCGAGCAGCCCGTGCCGGAGAACCTTGAGACCGTGGCGACCCCGGTGCGCGTGCGCCGGTCACCGCTGTTCGGTCGGTTCATCGGCACCGGCGTGGCGATCGGGATTCTCGTGTCGATGCTGTTGGCGCTCTTCCTGCCGAACTCGACCGGCGTGGGCCGCTTCATGGTCTTCGTCGTCCTCACGCTGGGGCTCGGCCTGATCGGCGCCCTGGTGGGCGGCGCCCTCGCCACGTCTCTTGATCGCGGGCTCGATCGAGCATCGTCCCCACGTCCGGAAGGTAACCGATGACCGCTCGCCGCCCCGACGGCACCCCCCTCACGCCGCGACGCGGCGGGGACGGGCTGCTCGGCCACGAACTCATGCCGGGCGAGAAGGCGCCGCAGGACGCGTGCGGCGTGTTCGGCGTGTTCGGGCCGGGCGAGGAGGTCGCGAAGCTCGCCTACTTCGGTCTCTACGCGCTCCAACACCGCGGCCAGGAGTCCGCGGGAATCGCGACGTCGAACGGCGACAACATCCTGGTCTTCAAGGACATGGGACTCGTGTCGCAGGTCTTCGACGAGGGCGCGCTGGAGGCACTCCAAGGGCACATGGCGGTGGGCCACACGCGCTACTCGACCACCGGTGCCTCGGTGTGGGCCAACGCCCAGCCCACCCTCGGTCCCACGGCCCACGGCACGGTCGCGCTGGGCCACAACGGCAATCTCACGAACGTGCCCGAGCTGCTCGACCTCCTCGCCTCGCGTGAGGGCATGGCCAAGCGCCTCGACCTGAGCGGCGGCAAAGGGACCGACACCGCGATCGTGACGGCGCTCCTGGGTGCCACGGGCTTCGACAGCCTCGAGGAGGTCGCTCTCGACCTGCTCCCGCAGCTGCGCGGCGCGTTCTCGTTCGTCTTCATGGACGAGCACCGCATGTACGCCGCACGCGATCCCCAGGGGATCAGGCCGCTCGTGTACGGGGCGCTGCCCAGCGGCGGCTGGGTGGTGGCATCGGAGACCGCGGCGCTCGACATCGTGGGTGCGCGCCTCGAGCGCGAGGTCGAGCCGGGCGAGCTGCTCGTGATCGATGAGTCCGGGGTGCGGTCGCAGCGCTTCGCCGCGGCCGACCCGAAGGGCTGCATCTTCGAGTACGTGTACCTCGCGCGACCCGACACCACCATCGCGGGCCGGTCGGTGCAGGCGGCGCGCCTCGCCATGGGGCGCACGCTCGCCGCCGAGCACCCGGTTGAGGCGGATCTTGTCATCCCCGTGCCCGAGTCCGGCACGCCGGCGGCGGTGGGCTACGCGCAGGCCTCGGGCATCCCGTTCGCCCAGGGGCTCGTGAAGAACTCGTATGTGGGTCGCACGTTCATCCAGCCGTCGCAGACGCTGCGCCAGTTGGGCATCCGTCTCAAGCTCAACCCGCTGCGCGAGGTCATCGCGGGGCAGCGCCTCGTGGTGGTCGACGACTCGATCGTGCGTGGCAACACGCAGCGCGCGCTCATCGCGATGCTGCGCGAGGCCGGCGCCGCGGAGGTCCACGTGCGGATCTCGTCGCCGCCCGTGCAGTGGCCGTGCTTCTACGGCATCGACTTCCCGACGCGCGACGAGCTCGCGGCGGTGGGCCACAGCCTCGACGAGGTCCGCGACCAGATCGGCGCCGACTCCCTGGGCCATATCTCGCTCGAGGGCATGCTCGCCGCGACGGAGCAGGCCGAGTCGCGCCTGTGCACCGCGTGCTTCACCGGCACCTACCCGGTCGAGCCGCCCGTTGACGCTCGCCACCTGCTCGTTTCCCAGCCCGTGGAGGTCCGTTCGTGAGTGCAGCTTCGCCCGAGGGCATCACCTACGCCGCCTCTGGCGTCGACACCGAGGCGGGTGACAAGGCGGTCGAGCTCATGAAGTCCGCCGTCGCGCGCACCCACGGACCCGAGGTGCTCGGGGGAGTGGGCGCGTTCGCCGGGCTGTTCGACGCCTCCGCGCTGAAGTCGTACGAGCGCCCGCTGCTGGCCTCCTCGACCGACGGCGTAGGCACCAAGATCGTCATCGCCCGAGCCCTCGACGTGCACGACACCATCGGCCAGGACCTGGTCGCGATGGTCGTCGATGACATCGTGGTGTGCGGCGCCAAGCCTCTGGTCATGACCGACTACATCGCGTGCGGCCGCGTGGTGCCCGAACGGATCGCGGACATCGTGCGCGGTATCGCCGTGGGCTGCGAGATGGCCGGCGTGGCGCTCGTGGGCGGCGAGACCGCCGAGCACCCCGGCGTGATGGAGCCGGACGACTACGACGTCGCGGGCGCCGCGATTGGCGTGGTCGAGGCCTCCGAGCTGTTGGGCCCGGACCGCGTGCGCTCCGGCGACGTGGTCGTCGCGATGGCCTCCTCGGGACTGCACTCGAACGGCTACTCGTTGGTGCGATCCGTGGTCGCACACGCCGGCTGGTCGCTGTCGACATCGCTCCCTGAGCTGGGCCGCACCGTGGGCGAGGAGCTGCTCGAGCCCACCCGCATCTACGCGAAGCTGTGCGTGTCGCTGGCCGCGTCGACTCCTGGGTTGCGAGCGTTCTCGCATGTGACGGGCGGCGGACTCGCCGCGAACCTCGCGCGTGTGCTCCCGCGCGGCCTCGCGGCGACGGTCGACCGCGGCGCGTGGGACCTGCCCGCGGTGTTCTCCGTGGTGCAGGCCGCCGGCTCCGTGCCGTGGAACGACCTCGAGTCGACGCTCAACATGGGCATCGGAATGGTCGCGGTGGTCTCGCCGTCCGATGCCGATTCCCTCATCGCCGCCTCGGGCGCCGCGGGAGTCCCCGCATGGGTGCTCGGTTCCGTGGTGACGGACCCGGCGCTGCCGGTGGGACCCGACGTGGTGCGCGGCGCCAAGGGAGTCGACGGCGGCTCGGTGCTGATGAGCGGCACCTACCGGGCGTAGACCGCTCGGGGCCTGTCCGCGCGCGCCTTCTTTCGCAAGTCACACACCTGGCGCCACGTAGGTCCGCGATCCCGCACGATGCGCGGCTCACCTGTCGCGAGATGTGTGACTTGTGAACGCAGTGGGGAGCTGCACGTCGAGAGACTCTCGCCATCGTCACGCCGGCCTGGGGATGGCCCGACGCATCCTGAGGAACCGCCACACCTCATCCACCATGAGCGCGGGACGGTTGATGACGTCCCAGGCGGTGTAGCGCATCGTCGCGGAACCCGACAGGAGCGTCGACCTGTCTCTCGCGCGGTCGCGACCGAACGACGAGTCGTCCGAGTGGTAGCTCCACCCGTCGACCTCCACCACGAACAGCCCGCCGATGAGGAAGTCCACCCGTCCGGTGCCTGGCCAGGAGTACTGGAACTCGAACGGGATCTTCGCGGCGTGGAGCGCCACCCGCGCGAGCGTCTCGGGAGGCGACTGGGTGCGTTCGTCGGCGAGGGCGAGGAGCCAGTCGCGCCGGCGCCGGGATGTCACGTCGAACGCCGCGACATCGTCGAGAGTGACCGTGCGTTTCGCGAGGGCCGCATCGAGCGCGATCAGTTGGTCGACGCGGCCGATGCACCGCGCGGACTCGTCGAGAGCGAGTGCGGGTGATACCCATTGGAGCCTGCCCATGGGCGAGAGGTGCCAGCGAACGTGAGCCGGAGTCGAGAGGTTGCGCCCTGACTCGCTGCGGTGAAATCCACGCGTCAGGTGAATGAGGCCTCCGGCAGGCGGGACGGGCAGGCCCAGACGATCGAGCTCGGTCACACACGTGGCCGTTCCCTGCCACGCGACCTCGGCACGTCGCACGGGATCCGCGCCCCGAACCGTGTAGCAGCCCCGGCGGACGCGGTGCAGCTCGCCGGATCGGACGGCGGCGGTCAGTGCCGTGCCGGGCACACCGAACGCGGCGAAGGTCGAGCGCTCGACGGTTCCTCCGAGCGAGGCGGCGAATCGCGCAAGGTCCATGACCCGACCTTGTCGGCGCGAGCTGTCACCGTCGAGCGGCCCACCCAGACCTGTGGAGAGCCGGGCGCTGACTCGAGCCTGTGCATACGTGCGGTCGCCGCCCGTACCCGTTCACAAGTCACACATCTCGGGACCCGTAACGCTGGAAGCGAGCACAAACCAGCGCCTACCCGGCGTCAGATGTGTGACTTGCGGAGGAGAAGGGGGACAGCAGGCGGGACAGCGCGAGGACTCAGTCCTCGTCGTCGGCCCAGCGGTCGTAGTAGTCCTCGGGCTCGTCCACGACGGGGGCAGCCACCGGGGTTCCGTCGCGAGAGATCAGCTCGCGCTCAAGCGCACGGATGTCGGTTCCGTGGTTGGTGTACTTGAGCTGGCGTGCGATCTTCGCGTCCTTAGCCTTCTGACGGCCTCGCCCCATGTCGCCGTCCCTTCCGCTCTCGCGCGCCTCGCTGTGGGCGCCGCGTCGTCATTCCTGACCCGCAGTTTACAACGCGCGTCAGGCCCGCCGCGACTTCCCTCCTGAGGTGCCGCGCGGGTCACCCGACCTGCGCAGGATACTCCAGCACCCCCCAGCGACGCGCCCGAATGTGACACAAATCGCATATACAGGAAAACTCGCCCCATCGCCGTCATAATCGGAGGTGTCGGGCGTCTCAATCGGCAGCCAGGCCTCCCCCCCAGAGGCGCCACGATCGACTGAGGGATAGACACGATGACTGACACCGTTCACGAGCCGGAGAAGCTACTCACGCCATCCGAGGTTGCCGCGATTTTTCGCGTCGACCCCAAGACGGTCACCCGCTGGGCCAAGGTCGGCAAGCTGAGCTCGATCCGCACGCTCGGCGGCCACCGCCGCTTCCGTGAGGCCGAGGTCCAGGCGCTGCTCGCCGCGGCACAAGAGGGTCGCTGACCCTCGCCTGACCGCCCCTCCTCGGGGAGGGGTGCCGCGCGCATCGTCGCCGTGTCCGAATCCCGCCGGACCGGTGTCGGACCCCAGGCGTAGCCTGCTCTCATGATCGACTCACCGCTCATCGCGGCGTCCTACGAAACGCCGTTCGGCACCCTGACCGTGCTGCTCACCCCTGAGGATGGGGTGGTGCGGTCCTCGGGCTTCAGGACGATGCTCGATACGGCCTCCGCGCTGCCGTCGCGCCTGCAGTCGCGCGGCTGGGTCGAGGGGGACCAGCCGGACGTGGCCGCCGCCGTTGCAGCCTGGCTTGAGGGCGACGCCGACGCGATCACCGACGTGCCCGCGGCGCAGGACGGCGGGCCGTTCTTCCAGGAGGCGTGGGCACAACTGCGCGCCGTTCCCGGCGGCACCGTGGTGTCGTACCAGGAGCTCGCGACGCTCGCGGGCCGCCCGCGCGCGATGAGAGCCGCGGGAACCGCGTGCGCGCGCAACAACCTCGCGCCGTTCGTGCCGTGCCATCGGGTCGTGAAGTCGGGCGGCGAGCTTGGGTCGTACGGCTTTGGGGGAGCGAGCGCCAAGGCAGCGATGCTCGAGCTCGAGGGACAGCGCCCCCGCACCGCGGCAGTCGTCTCGTGACCCAGGCGCCCGCCCGCGCGTGGGTGCCCGCGTTCATCGTCGCCGCGGTGTCCTGGGGGTCAAGCTTCCTGTTCATCTCACTCGCGCTGCGCGGCCTCACCGCCACCCAGGTGGGCTTCGGTCGCGTGCTGATCGGTGCGGTGGTGCTGTGGGCCATGCTCCTCGTGGCCCGTCGCAAGCCGCAGCTGAGTAGGCGCGACGTCGCGAGCATCGGCGTGGTGGCGATCGGCCTGTCGACCGTGCCGTTCGTCCTCATCCCGCTTGCCCAGCAGCACATCACGTCCATCCTGGCGAGCCTGCTCAACGCCACCACGCCGCTGTGGACCGCGCTGTTCGTCGCGCTCCTCATTCCGCACGAGCGCGCGACGCGTGCGCAGGTCGCGGGCCTGGTGGTGGGAGCGGTGGGGATCGCGGTGCTGCTCGGCGCGTGGAACGTGAGCGAGCTGCCGCTGTGGGGAGCCGCGCTCATGCTGCTCGCGACCGCGTTCTACGGGGTGGGGTCGACGATGTCGCGCATGCTGCTCACGCGCGTCAAGGAGGGGCCGACCACCCTCTCCGCCGTGCAGATCGGGATCTCCGCGGTGCTGTTGTTGCCGTTCGCCCTCGCCGCCCCGGCTCCCGCGGAGGGCGCCCTCGCGCTCGACTCCGAGGTGCTGTGGGGGCTGCTCGCGCTCGGGGTGCTGGGGACCAGCTTCACGTACGTCCTCTTCTGGCGCGTGGTGAAGCTCGCGGGCGCGACCACCGCGGCGTCGGTGACCTACGTGGTGCCGATCGTCGCGACGGTCCTGGGCGTGCTCGTGCTCCACGAGGAGCTGCTGTGGCACGAGCCGGTGGGCGCCGTCGTGGTGCTCGCGGGGGTGTGGCTCGCGCAGCGCAAGCCGCGTGAGCGCGCTCGCTCCGAGGTGGTCGGTAGCGGTGCGGTGCCCCCGGCGGCCCCTGCCGTGGAGGCCAACGAGCGGGTGTGAGCGAAGGCTAGGACAGCCCGACCGCCGACTTCACGTTGTCGATCGACTCGTGAGGCGTGAGGTCCTTGTTCTTCTTGATGAGGCTCGCGCCGATCCCGGCGAGGATCAGCACCAGCAGGAGCAGCGCGCCGCCAACGGTCAGCGCGGCGAGCCACGCGGGCCAGACCTCGGCGAGGCCAAGGATCGCGGCGGTCACCAGCACTCCGGTCGCGAAGAAGCCGAACACCCCTGCGCCCACGAGCAGGCCGATCCCGACCCCGATGCCCTTGAGCTTGCGTGCAATCTCTTCCTTGGCGCGCGCGATCTCCGCCTTGATCACTCCCGTGATCCGGCCCAGCAGGCCGGCGACGATCGCATTGACGAAGTAACGTCCGAAGTTGTCGGGCATGCGGAACCTCCCAGTAGATGTTCCCTAGTCAATCGTCTATCGGCACGGGTGCGCAAACGCGTGAGCCTGAAGCAGGGACGATGCCTCAGTTGCTACGGTCGTGGCCGTGACCTCAACTGCCCTCGCGTCCGAGCACGCACCCGTCCCCGTCCCGCTCATTGTCGACACCGACACCGCGTCGGACGACTGCTTCGCGCTGCTGCTCGCGCTGCTCGATCCCCGCGCCGACCTACGTGCGATCACGATGGTCCAGGGCAACGTGGGCTTTGACCAGCAGGTCCACAACGCCTTCCTCACGCTCGAGGTCGCGGGCCGGCTGGGCGAGGTGCCGGTTTACCTGGGCGCACGCGAGGCGCTGGGCGGAGGCTGGGTGGGCGCCGAGGACGTGCACGGCGACGGCGTGGGAGGCCAGCGTCGCACCAATGACGCCACTCCGGAGCCCGAGCATGCGGTCGACGCGCTGGTGCGCCTCGCGGCCGCGTCGCCGGGCGAGATCACGGTGGTGGCGATCGGTCCTCTCACGAATCTGGCGCTGGCCATCGAGCGGGACCCGAGCTTCGTGAGCAACGTCCGTGAGTTGATCGTGATGGGTGGCTCGCTCGACGGAGTGGGGAACATCACGCCCGCGGCGGAGTACAACATCTACGCGGATCCCGAGGCCGCGGCAGCCGTGGTCGGCGCCGGCTTTGCGCGCCTGCGGTTCGTGACCTGGTCGCCCGTGACCCTGCGCGACGCGGTCTTCGACGCGAACCGCGTGGCCCGCATCGAGGCGACCGGCACGCAGCGTGCCGCGTTCTTCGTGCGCGCGAACCAGGCGCCGTTCGACTTCGACACCGCTCACGGCGCCGCCGGCTCGACCCACCCCGACACGTTGTCGGTGCTCGCGGCGATCGACCCCGCCGTGGTGGTCGAGGAGGTCCCGTTCGTGATGACGGTGGCGCTCGAGGGGGAGCGGCGCGGCGCGACCGATGTGGTGCCGGCCAACCCCGGCGACGCGAACTGCACCGCGATCACGCTCGCGGACGGCGAGCTTCTCTTCGAGACGATGCTGGGGATCCTGTCGCGCTGAGGCAGCACCTTCTCGCGGGGCCGGCGCGGGCATCGTCTGATGTGGCCCTGTCTCGTCAGGCACGTGGGTGCCGGGCGCGAGAGGGCGGTCAGGCGAGTCCGGTCCTGAACACTCCGCCGTGGCTACTCTTGGCTTCTCGACTGTCGCCGCATGCGCGGAGCCAGGTGGGTGGGCGTTTGCCGGTATCGCTCTGAGTCTGTGGGGGTGTTGCGCATGACAATGGCCAGAGTCGTTCGCCTCGTCGCGGCGGTCGGGATGGCCGTGATCGGGGTGTTGTGGGCGTCGTCGCCGGACACGAAGTGGCCCGGGGTCGGGCTCGTCGTCGTGGCCGTTGGCATGGTGGCGACCGAGGTAGGCAGGATTCGGCGCGAGGCGCATCCTGAGGACCTTGTTTCCCGAGACGACTAGGTAGAGCCGACCAGCAGGCAGCAGTCCTGACACAGACCTCGTCGCGAGTGCTCATTCGAGCACCGCGATGGGGTCTGTTCTCTTTCATCGCGACGCTCTGACCGCCGACATCGCTGACGTTGGCGGCGGATGACGGTCTGGGCTGAGCGGGCGTGCGAACCAGGCAGTGTCGCCAGTCGGCGGTGACGGGCCTCGCGCACGTCGCCGTCGAGTCGGTCGGCTGCGTCGCGCAGCGCCCTAGAGTCCGCGGCGGGTGGCGCGTGCCGCGAAGTCATCCATCGCATCGAGGACATCCTTCGCCTGCCACAGCTGGTTGCGGCGATCCCTGGAGGTCTGAGTGAGGACACCGGCGTCGACGAGAGTGCCGATCGCGTTGAACGCGCCCTGTGGGGATGAACCGAGGAAGCGGGCGACGTGCCCGGAGTTGACGACGGGCTGGGCGAACAGGTGGTCGGCCAGGCGCCAGGCTCCCGAGTCGGAGCGGGCCCTGATGCGGGCACGCCAGTCGTCGTGGATGCGCGTGGTGTCGTTGGCGAGGCGGCGGCCGTTGGCGACGGCGCGCATTGCTGAGGTGGCGAAGGTGTCGACGATAGGGGAGATGTCGCCTTGCCGGTAGGCGGACAGTGACCGGAAGTAGCCGTCGACGTCGCCGAGCAGGCCGGAAGAGACGGGCACGGTGGTTGCCATCGCGTGACCGGTGTTCCTCAGCAGGGTGTGGACGATGGCGCGTCCGGTGCGGCCGTTGCCGTCGACGAAGGGGTGGATGGTCTCGAACTGGGCGTGGGTGATTGCGGCGAGCACGATCGCGTTGAGCTCGAGGCGGCGCGAAAAGGCGGTGAGGTCGTCGACGCAGTCGTTGATGCGTTCCCAGCGGGGCGGGATGAAGTCGGCGCCGTGCGGGGACAGGTTGGGCTTGCCGATCCAGACGGGCTCGCGGCGGAAGTGGCCGGCGATGTCGGGCTCGGAGCGTTCCATCAGCGTGTGGTGGATGTGCAGGATGTGCTCGCGGGTGAGGTCGCCGCTTCCAGTCATGGCTCTGGTCATGGCTGCGACGTTGTCGGCGACGAGGTCGGCGTTCTGGCCGGCGGTGATACCGAGTGCGGCGGTAGCGAGGTTGCGGGAGTTCGCGGTGAGGTGCTCGATCTGCGAACTCGATGCGGATTCGGTGCGCAGGAGCACCGCAGGCATGGGCACGGGTAGGGCGGCGGCTTCGCGGTCGAACATGAGGATCTGCGCGGCGGCATCGGCGGCCTGCTCGATGCTGGCGGGGGAGAGCTCCGCGAGCGGGTCAAGGTCAGCGATGGTTGCGGGGATCGCTGCTTGGTAGGGGCGCGCCTCGAGCCGGATGACCTGCTGGATCGGCGCTGCGCCGCGCAGCTCGTCGGACAGACGCCACTGCACGTCTTCGTAGTCGAGTGCGGGCCAGCCGCGGTTGGGTGCGGTCAGGTTGAGGTCGGCTTCGGCGCCGCTGGCGTTGTAGGCGTACTGGCCGCCGGCGGGGGTGCCTGCGGTGCGCCGTGGCCGCTCGCTCATATCGTTGACCTCTCCGGACTCTTGTTCAATGATAATCTCATAGCCTTGAATATGGAAGGGCGGCGATCAAGGTTGAAGTAGTGCCGTTGAGCAGCAGCGGAGTTCCGTCACGGCTGCGAGCGGTCAGAGGCGGCCCTCGAGCATCCGGTCAAGGTATGCGCCGCGCATGTCGGGTCTGCCGCGCCGATAGGTGAAAGACCTCACCTCACCGTTCACCACGCCCCGCTGCGGCAAGTGCCCCCAGAAGTGGGGGCAGCGGCGAGTTGCTGAGTCTCGATAGCGTCTTAGCAGGTACTTCGATGAAGCAGTCCACACAGGGAGGGGCTCATGAGCACTGTTGAACCGCGTCCGGGGAATGGATGGCGCCATGAGCGCAGCGCCGCCGGCATCAACGCGGCCGCCACGGTGGTACTCGCGGCGGTCGGTGCCGCATTTACTGCGGGCATCCTCACCTCTGCCGAGAGCTCGGCGCCGATAGTGATGATCGGAGCTGTCGCGGCGCTTCAGGCGCTTGCGTTCGCGTATGCCACGGACTTGTCGCTCAGGTACCGCATCCTGTCAGCGCTCGGACTGCTTGTCCTATTCGCATCGGCATTCGTCCCCGGGGTGATCCACGAGACACCGCTTACCGTTGGCGCTGCCTTGGCTTTGTCAGCTCTCGGCTCGATGCCGATATGGGCTATCGCGGTCTGGCGCGTGACTCTCACTCGCCGTGCCCTCGGGTGAGCGCGCTGTCAGTTGCAGCACTCGAACACAGACGTGACGCCTCTGCGGCGTCGCCATAAGGCACGCGGGAAACGCCTGCGTGCTCAGGTCTAGATGAGCCAAGGGGGCTTGGAAGGTGCATAGATCGACGCGGATGGCTGTTCACGGCGTGCTCGGAGCAGTATTGATTGACCGGAGCGTCTGAGCCTAGGTTCCCCCCGTATGTAGCAACACGTGCTCGTGCGTGCCAGTGCGGGTCCAGGCGCAGATACCCCAGCCACGCCAGAGTCCCGTTGTCGGTGCGGTGGCACAGCCAGCGGGTGCTGATACCCGCAGGTGGTGCACTCACTCGTGCCCGTTCGACCGAGCGATGGTGGCGTCCGCCGCGGTCAACCCGGCTCCGATGAACGCGATCATCGCACCGATGAACTGCGCCGTGACGGGTCCGTCCCAGCCGGCGGCGCGGGCGATCCCGTCACCGACAAGGATGCCGAGCGCGAGAACGCATAGGAGGATGCCGGCCAGTCGGCGGCGGGTGAGAGTCACACGCATCGGTCATCCTTGAGAAGGAGCGACACGCCGAGGCTCCTGCCCTCGGCCGCGACGTCGGTCGCGCCGGGACTACTTGCGACGGCGACGGCGGTCGCCCCTAACGTGGACATGGGCATCACGCGCCCCCCGGAATCGTGATCCGCGACTGGTGTCCGGGTCGCCGACACGGGCATGGCGGGGCCGGTGCGAGCATCGTCCCCGGCAAAGCAAAAGGCCCCCGGGATCCGGGGGCCTTGCTGGTGGCTCCGACGGGCGTCGATCCCGTGACCTCACGATTTTCAGTCGTGCGCTCTACCAACTGAGCTACAGAGCCTGGCGTAGAGACGTCTCCCTACTGTGAAACGTAAGGCCCCTTCGTTGAAGGGGCCCACGTGTCGCGACCCTGACGGGACTTGAACCCGCGACCTCCGCCGTGACAGGGCGGCGCGCTAACCAACTGCGCTACAGGGCCTTGAGACTCGCAAACGCGAGCAAGACGTATGAAGTTTAGACCATCTGGAACCCGACCTCGTACCCCCAACGGGATTCGAACCCGTGCTACCGCCGTGAAAGGGCGGCGTCCTAGGCCGCTAGACGATGAGGGCTCATCCACGCGTGGTGCATGTGCGTCGAAGACCTAGAGAAGAATAGTGTCTCCGCCGGGAAAACACCAATCGCCTCTCGCGCCTAGCATCGAGCCATGGTGGAGATGACCCGTGAGGACTTCGAGAAGGCCGTCGACGACGCCCTCGATTCGATCCCCGACGAGCTCTTGGAGATGGTCGACAACTGCGTGATCCTGGTGGAGGACGAGCCCGAGGGCGACGACCCCGACCTGCTGGGTCTCTACGACGGCGTCGCCCTCACCGACCGCGGCGACCTGTGGGGCGGCGACCTCCCCGACCGCATCTTCATCTACAGGAACCCGACGCTGCGGATGTGCGAGGACGCCGACCACGTGCGCGAGGAGGTCGCGGTCACCGTGGTGCACGAGATCGCACATCATTTCGGGATCGACGACGCGCGCCTGCACGAACTGGGCTGGAGTTAGCCTGGATCGAGCCGGATTGCCAGCAAGGGAGCGCACCATGGACCACGACACCTTCGAGTTCGGCCCCGTCCCGACGGGCTGGATGTGGGGGACCGCGACCGCGGCGCACCAGATCGAGGGTGGAAACGTCGGCAACGACTGGTGGGACTTCGAGCACACCCCGGGAAGCGGGACGCGCGAGTCGAGCGGCGACGCATGCGACTCGTGGAACCGCTGGCGCGAGGACCTCGCGCTCGTCCGGGCCGCCGGACTCGAGGCGTATCGCTTCAGCATCGAGTGGAGCCGCATCGAGCCCGCCGAGGGCGAGTTCTCGATCGCCGCTCTCGAGCACTACCGCGAGATGCTGCTCGCCGCGCACGCCATGGGTCTGCGCACCGCCGTGACGTTTCACCACTTCACGACCCCGCGCTGGCTCGCCGCGCAGGGCGGATGGGCCAACCCGATCGTGGTCGAGCGCTTCGCCCGCTTCGTGGACATCGCGGCGCAGCACCTGGGCGACCAGATCGACCTCGCGTGCACCATCAACGAGCCCAACGTCGTCACGCACGCGGGCTACGTGGGAGGGATCTTCCCGCCCGGGCGACCGGGAGACCTCGACGGCTTCCGGGCATCGTCCCTCCACATGCGCGCCGCCCACGAGGCCGCGCGTGAGGCGCTGCGCCGAGGGCCGGGCGACTTCCCGATCGGCCTCACGCTCGCGCTGCCCGACACCGTCCTGCACGAGGACGGCTCGCGCGAGAGCGCGGGTGTCCGCGTGAGCGACCTCGGGCCAGACGGGCCGCGCGGCGAGCTGGGCTGGCTCACGGCGGGCCAGTACCTCGAGACGGCACGCGACGACGACTTCATCGGCATCCAGACCTACTTCACCGAGCACGTCGATGCCGCGGGTGAGCTGCTGCCCGTGCCGCCGGGCGAGCGCGTCACCCAGATGGGCTGGCCGTTCACGCCCGAGGCGCTCGGCCGGTCCGTGCTGCTCGCGTCGCGCGTCGCGGGCGTGCCCGTAATCGTCACGGAGAACGGCGTCGCGACCGAGGACGATGCCGAGCGCATCGAGTACTACACGCGGTCGCTGCGGTCGCTGCGCGAGGCGATGGACGCGGGCGCGGACGTGCGCGGCTTCTTCGCGTGGAGCCTGCTCGACAACTTCGAGTGGGCGATGGGCTTCGAGCCCGCGTTCGGCCTGGTCGCGGTGGATCCGGTCAGCTTCGCGCGCAGCCCCAAGCCGTCCGCCGCGTGGCTGGGCAGGGTCGCGGCGGCCAGCAGGAGGAGCTAGGGGCGTCGCCTACCCCAGCTCGGTCCATCCCTGACGCGCGAGGTCGTGCACGAACTTGTTCAACACGCCCTCGGCCTCGGCATCCGACTCGCACACCTCGTAGCCCACGTGCGGCGGCGCGTCGGGGCGCGCGGTGTCCGTGGTCGTGATGACGATCGTCGCGCCATCGTCCTCGAGGCTGAAGGTGCGCACCTGGGTGCCGAGCGTGAAGGCGAAGGGTTCCATCCCACCAGGCTAGAGGCGCGCCGATGCCCGGGTCGCCCACGCGCGGCGGGCGGCCCGGGCATCGTCCCCCAGGGCTACAGGTCCTCGGGAACGGTCGCGATGTTGGGGGTGACCTCCTCGGCGCCGCGCAGGCGCGCGACCCAGCCCAGTCCGTGGAAGATCGCGAGGGCCGCGATCGAGCCCAGCGCGATGCCGTTGAAGACCATCGAGCCGGCGTGGGCGGTGAAGTCCGCGGTGCCGACGATCAGCGCGACGGCGGCGGTCACCAGGTTCACGGGACGCGTGAAGTCGACCTTGTTCTCGACCCAGATGCGCGCACCCAGGATCGCGATAAGGCCAAACAGCAGGACGGACAGTCCGCCCAGGATGCCGCCGGGAATCGCGGCGACCATCGCGCCGAACTTGGGCACGAGGCTCAGCACGAGCGCGACCCCCGCCGCGGCCCAGTACGCGAGCGTCGAGTAGACGCGGGTCGCGGCCATCACGCCGATGTTCTCCGCGTAGGTCGTGGTGCCCGATCCGCCGCCGAGGCCGGCGACGGTGGTCGCGAGTCCGTCGGCGAACAGCGCGCGGCCCGTCTCGGGGTCGAGGTTGCGGCCGGTCATCGCGGTGACGGACTTGAGGTGGCCGATGTTCTCCGCGATGAGGATGAGCACGACGGGGATGAACGCGACCAGCACCGAGCCGTCGAACGTGGGCGTGTGGAACTCGGGCAGTCCAAACCACGCGGCGTCGCCGATGAACTCGACGGGGGACTTACCGCCCAGCGAGTCGAGCGCCGTGGTCCACTCCCCGCGAATTGCCGCGAACACCGCGCCGACGAGCGCGCCCACGAGAACCGCGATGCGACCCAGGAAGCCCTTGAAGGCGACCATGGCGACCAGCACGCACGTGAGGGTCACGAGCGCGGTCCACGGGCTCGCCTCCCACTGGCCGCGCGCCGCGCCCGCCAGGTTGAGACCGATGAGCGCGACGATCGAGCCCGTGACCACGGGCGGCATCGCCTTCTCGATCCACGTGGCGCCCGCGAGGTGGACCACGACGCCCACGAGAGCGAGGAGCACGCCCGCGAGCAGCACGCCTCCCAGCCCGCGAGAAATGGTTGCGGCGTCGAGGGGGGCGTTGGCGCTGGTGACGCCCGCCGCCGCGAGCGGCGCGAGGAACGCGAACGAGGACCCGAGGTAGCTGGGCACGCGGTTGCGGGTGATGGTGAGGAACAGCGCGGTGCCGATCGCGCTGAAGAACATCGTGGTCGAGGCGGGCATCCCCGTGAGCGCGGGGACCAGCAGGGTCGCGCCCATCATGGCGAGCACGTGCTGCGCGCCGATGCCGATCGTGCGGGGGTACGTGAGGCGCTCGTCGGGGGCGACGGCCTCACCCTGCCGCACGGACCGCCCGTCTCCGTGAAGCTTCCAGGTGAACATGCTCATGCATCGCTCCTTCGCACGCGGGATTCGCCGGGTCGGCGTGCCGCGCGCATGCGCGGCTGGGCGCAATCTAGCGACGATGCGCGGGTGGCGCCAAGGGCCTCAGGTCCCGGGAGGGGCGGTGGACTCGCGCACGGTGACCGACCCGACCTCCGTCACGGTGTTCGCGGGCGCCCCGCTCGCGAGCGTGCAGGACGCCGCGCCGACCTCCGTCGACGCGCAGGACTTCGCCGCTCCCGGCGAGGTCACCGTGTCCGGCGCCGCGCAGACCGCATCGGGTGCGCTCGACGCGAGCCTGACGGTGCTCATCACCGAGTCGACGCTGGTTAACATCAACCCCGACTCGACCACGACGGCGTCCGCGACCTCCACCGAGTCCGGATACCCCGTGGACCGCACGCGCAACCGTGTGCAGAACGACAAGGGCTGGTCGAACTGGGTGGGCAGCAACAAGCCCCTCCAGGACACGCTCACGTACCAGTACGCGGGTATGCGCGACCTCGGAAGCGTGGCCGTCTCCTTCTACGCCGACGGCAACATGTCGAGCTGGGCGCAGACCACCGCGATCGAGTACCGCGACGCGGACGGCGCTTGGCAGACCGTGCCGGGGCTGGGCGCGATCACGCTCAGCAACTCGACAGCTGGCGGGGCTCCCGTCATCGGCGAGACGTTCGAGCCGGTGCGCGGCGACGCGCTGCGCGTGGTGCTCAACGCCTTCCCGAACACCCACATGGTGGACTCCGAGGTCGAGGTGGGCGCCCTGGCGCCCAGCCCTGCCGCCGAGGCCGGCCTGGCCACGCTCCGCGTGGATGGCGTCGAGGTCGACGGCTTCGACCGCGACGTCACCGAGTACGAGGCGACGAGCGTGGGCGCCCAGTACCCGACGGTGTCCGCGGTCGCGGTCGACCGCGAGGCGCGGGTCACCGTGACCCAGCCGAGCGGCGACAACGGCGGCGTCGCCACGGTCACCGTGCGGTCCGCGGATGGCTCCGTCACGGAGTCCTCGACCGTCGCGATCACGCGCCAGGTGGGCGTCGAGGCGGCACTGCCCGCGCGGGTGACCACCGGCACGGCCGTGACGGCCACCGTCGAGACGGATCCGGCCGATGCCGCCCTCGCCTTCGAGTGGCTGCTCGACGGCGACGTCGTGGGCAAGGACTCCACGTACGAGGCCCCTGCCTCGGCGGTGGGTGCCGAGCTCGCGGTGCGCGTCGCCGCCACCGCCGACGGCTTCACCGCGGGCTCGATTACGAGCGCGACGGCGACCGTCGAGCCTCCCGTGTCCTTCGTGGATGTGGAGGGTTCGGAGCATGCTGTGGCGATTGGGTGGCTTGCTGCGGAGGGGATCAGCACGGGTTGGTCGACGCCGGCAGGTCAGGAGTTCCGTCCGTTGGCGGACATCACGCGTGATGCGATGGCGGCGTTCTTGTACCGCTTCGACCAGCTCGACTAGCGACGTCCACCAGAGCGGAACCCCCGCGGCTCCGCCACACAAGCCACCCCGGCATCGGCCCTCAGCGGCCTCCGCGGGCGCGACTCGCCGACGACACGCCGGGACCTGTGTGGCGGAGCCGCCTCGACGGGCGGAGCCGCGAATCCGTGTGGCGGAGCCACCTCGATGGGCGGAGCCGCAGCGAGACAGAGCCGCAGCGCAGGGGCGCGGCTAGCCCTTGGGGTGTGCCGCCCAGGCGCTCTCGACCATCTGCGTCACGTCGTGGCGCATCGCCCAGCCCAGGTCTCGCGTGGCAAGGACGCCGTCGGCGACGATGATCGCCGGGTCGCCCGCGCGGCGCGGACCCTCGACGGGCGCCATGTCGGTGCCGGTCGCCGCCACGATCGCGTCGACGATCTCGCGCACCGAGGTCCCCGCGCCGGAGCCCAGGTTGTAGACGGGCTCGAGGGCATCGCCGGCGTCGAGGCGCTGCGCCGCGACCACATGCGCCGCCGCGAGATCGCTCACGTGCACGTAGTCGCGGATGCACGTGCCGTCCGGGGTCGGGTAGTCGGTGCCGTTGACCTGTGGGGCCTTGCCCGCCTGGATCGCGGAGAAGACCTTGGGGAAGAGGTTGTGCGGCGAGGCGTCGTAGATGTCCGCGTAACCCGAGCCCACCACGTTGAAGTAGCGCAGGCTCGTGGCGGCGAGCGGGGCGCCGGCCATCGTGGTCGCGCGCACCTGGTCCCGGATGAGCCATTCCCCGATCAGCTTGGACTCGCCGTACGGAGACTCGGGGCTGGTGGGCGTGGACTCGGTTACGACGTCCGTGGGCGGGGTGCCGTAGACGCCCGCCGAGGAGGAGAACACCAGGCGCGTCACGCCCGCGCGGTCCATGGCCTCAAGCAGGCAGCCGGTTCCCTCGACGTTCTGGCGGAACGTGTGAACGGGGTACTTCACGGACTCGCCCGCGTACTTGTAGCCCGCGCAGTGGATGACGCCCACGACGCCGTGCTCGGTGAGGGCGGCAGCGACGGCATCGGTGTCGAGGATCGACGCGTTGACGAACGGCACGCCCTCGGGGATGAACGCCTCGATGCCGCTCGAGAGGTCGTCGAGCACCACCGGCGCGATGCCGGCGTCGAGCAGAGAGCGGACCACGTGGGATCCGATATAGCCGGCTCCGCCGGTGACAAGCCAGGACATGTTCCTCCTTGAGTGGGGACGATGCGGGGTGGAGTGACGCGGGGCGTCAGAGATCGCGGTGGGCGCCAGCGGCGGGGTTGACCACGAAAATGATAGGAGCGGTGAAGCCGGAGTCCGCGAAGGCCGCCTCGATCGCGGCGCCGACCTCGTCCGCGCGCCCCACGTCGATGAGCGCGATCGCCGCGCCGCCGAATCCGCCGCCGGTCATGCGGGCGCCGATCGCTCCGTTGGCCAGCGCGGTCTCGACGGCCAGGTCGAGCTCGGGCACCGAGATCTCGAAGTCGTCGCGCATGGAGGCGTGCGACTGCACCAGCAGGTCACCGATTGCGCGCGGGCCGTCCGCCTGGACCACCTGCGCGGTGCGTGCGACGCGGGCGTTCTCCGTCACGACGTGCTTGACGCGGCGGAAGGTCTCGTCGTCGAGGACCTCGGCCGCGCGCGGCAGGTCGGACTCGGACAGGTCGCGCAGCGAGGGCACGCCCATCGCGGCGGCACCTTCCTCGCACGAGCGGCGGCGAGCGCCGTAGCCACCCGTCGCGTGCTCGTGGTGCACCCGGGTGTCGATCACGAGCAACTCGAGGTTCTCATCGGCGAAATGCAGTGCCACGGGCTCGGCGGTCTCGGCGCGCACGTCGATGAGGACGCCGTGGCCGGCCTCGCCCATGAGCGACGCGGTCTGGTCCATGTTGCCGGTCGGGGCGCCCACGGCACCGTTCTCCGCGAGCTGGCACACGCAGATGAGCTCGCGGCGGCTGAGGCCCAGGTCCCACAGGTCGTTGAGCGCGAGCGCCACGCCGCACTCGATCGCGGCGCTCGACGACAGCCCGGCGCCCAGCGGAACGTCGGAGGTGAGCATGATGTCGACGCCCACGCGGCCGTCGAGGCTCACGCCGCGCTCGCGCATCGCCCACACCACGCCGAACACGTACGCGCTCCAGCCGTCGAACTCGCTCGGGTCGAGCGCGTCGAGCGACGCCTGCGCGGGCTCGGGCATCGCGCCGGAGTGCACGGTGAGCAGGCGGTCCTCGCGCATGCCGACCGCGGCCCACGTGCGACGCTCGATCGCGAAGGGGAACACGAGGCCGTCGTTGTAGTCGGTGTGTTCGCCGATCAGGTTGACGCGGCCGGGGGCCGACCACACGCCGTCGGGGCGGCGTCCGTAGCGCTCCTCGAATGCGCGTGCGGTGGATTCGGGCGAGGGAATGTCGATCACGATGCCTCCACGGGCTGCTCGTCGTCTGCTCGAGCGATCGCGTCGCGGAGCGCGCTCACCTGATCTTCCTGCGGGATGTCTGCCACCCATGCTCCCATGGCGGCCTCCGAGCCTGCGAGGAACTTCATCTTGTCCTCCGCGCGTCGCGGGCTGGTGATCTGCAGCATGAGCCGAACGCCGGACGTGGTGTCGACCGGGGCCTGGTGCCACGCGGCGATGTAGGGCGTGGGCGTCGAGTACCTGGCATCGATGCCGCGCAGCAGGCGGAGGTAGATGCCCGACAGCTCCGCGCGCTCGGCCAGCGAGGTGTGTGCGAGGTCCGGCACGTCGCGGTGCGGCATCATCTGGATCTCGACGGGCCAACGCGCGGCGAACGGCACGTACGCCGTCCAGTGTTCCCCGGCGATGAGCACGCGCGGGCCGTTCGCCTCGCGGTCGAGCACGTCCGCCATGAGCGACGGCCCGTAGGTCCTGATCGAGTCGAGAAGGCGCTGCGTGCGCGGGGTGACGTAGGGATAGGCGTAGATCTGACCGTGAGGGTGGTGCAGCGTCACGCCGATCGCCTCGCCCCTGTTCTCGAACGGGAAGACCTGGCGCACCGCGGGCACGGCGGACAGTTCCGCAGTGCGGTGCGCCCACGCCTCGATCACGGTGCGCATGCGCGAACGGGTCTGGGTGGCGAGCGAGCCGTCATGCTCCGGGCTGAAGCACACCACCTCGCAGCGTCCCGCAGACTGCGCGGCGCGCTCGAGACCCACGCCCTCGAGGGAGGCGTCGAGCTCGCCCGCCGGGCCGAACGACGGCGACTTGTTCTCGAACACCGCGACGTCGTAACGGTCCGGGATCTCCGAGGGGTTGTCCGGAGTCTGCGGCGCGAGCGGGTCGAGGTGGGCGGGCGGCAGCATCACGCGGTTCTGGCGTGCGGCGGCCACCGTGATCCACTCGCCCGTGAGCGGGTCCTGGCGTAGCGCCGCGGTGGCGGGACGGGGAGCGAGGTCGCGCTGGTCCCGGCGGCGCTCGGGAGCAAGGGTCGTGTCGGCGTCGTCGAAGTAGAGCAGCTCGCGGCCGTCGGCGAGGCGGTCGCGCAGGACCCGGACCGCGGGGTCGCTGATCGGGCCGTGCGCAGGGCCGGAGCCGGGGGTCGGGGTGGGGGTGAGTGTCTCGGGGCTCATCGGCTCTCCGTCATGAGTCGGTGGGTGCATGTTACCGTCAACATGTTATCGTCAACATGGCGGGTTGAAGACCGGGACCTCGGGCCCGGCATCGCCTGATCCTGGTCCGACCACGCATCGTCGCCGCGCGCATCGTCGCCGCGCGCATCGTCGCCGCGCGCATCGTCGCCGTGCGCATCGTCTCCGCGCGCATCGTCTCCGCGCGCAAGTCACACATCTGAGGCCAGGTGAGTCGGATTCCCCGTTCAGCCGCGAGCCACGTGTCGCCAGATGTGTGACGTGCGGTTGGTCGGGTGGTCGGCCGGGTCGGGTGGCCGAGCGCCAGCGAGCCCCGAAGTGCACGCCGCGAGCCGGGTGCCGTGGGGTCGGATAGCCTGGCCGCCATGACCCACGACCGGAGGGTGGCGTGAGCAAGTCCGCGCGTAACCCGAGCATGCACGACGTTGCGGCGCGTGCCGGCGTCTCCCACCAGACGGTCTCGCGCGTCCTCAACGACTTCCCTGGAATCCGTCCCGAGACCCGCGAGCGCGTCCTCTCCGCGATCCAGGAGCTGGGCTATCGCCGCAACATGGCGGCGCGCGCGCTCGCGACGGGCCGCTCCGAGGTGATCGGCGTGATCATGCCCGAGGTGCCGCACTTTGGGCCGACGAGCACCCTGTACGCGATCGAGCACGCCGCCAAGCGCGCGGGCTTTAAGCCGCTCATCACCACCGCGTCGTGGGATGCGGAGTCGATGGGCGAGGCGCTCGACTTCCTCCTGGGGCGCTCGGTCGACGCCCTCGTCGTGATGGCGCAGCATCCCGCGGTGCTCGACGCGGTGGATTCGATCACCGATGTCCCCGTCCTCTTCGCGCTGACCGGCAACTCCCACGGAGCTCGGTCGATCGCGGTGGACCAGGTGCGCGGCACGCGGCTCGCGCTCGACCATCTCTACGAGCTGGGCCATCGTCGGTTCCAGCACGTCACCGGCATCGCGGGCCTCACCGAGGCGCAGCTGCGGCGCGACACGTTCCTCGAGTTCCTCGCGGAGCGCGGTCTCGAGCGCCTCCCCATTCTCGAGGGCGACTGGAGCGCCGATGCCGGCTATCGCGCCGGTCTCGCGATGGAGGAGGGCGTCACCGCGCTGTTCTGTGCGAATGACCCCATGGCGATCGGCGCGATCCACGCCCTCGAGGAGCGCGGGCTGAACGTGCCGGACGATGTCTCCGTGGTGGGCTTCGACGATGTCCCCGAAGCTGCCTACGCGCACCCGGGGCTCACCACGGTCCACCAGGACTTCACCGAGGTGGGCCTGCGCGCGGTCGCGCTGCTGGTTTCGGCGATCAACGGGCGCGATCCGGGGCAGGTCGACCCCGTCGAGCCGTGGCTCGTCGTGCGCGATTCGACCGGCGCCGCACCGGTGTAGGTCGTCTGTCTGTACGGTCCGCCACACGCCAGACTCTCAATGGGACGGTGGTGGTCGCTTTCCGCAGGCGCGTGCGCGCCATGGGACGCTCATGGTCGATCCCGTGTGGCGGAGCCGACGCCGCCGCGCGCGAACCGACCACCCCCACACGGGACCTGCGGCCCTCGCGCGACGGCCGGGGCGCGGTAGATTGGCGCTGTATGTTAACGTTAAAACCGTCGGCTCGGACGACGCGGCAAAGGGGCCTCGCATGGCCCCCGCGCGGCATCGTCTCGAGCCCGGCGCGGCGTCTGGGCCCCGACTCGTCGCCACAGAGTCCCGCAGTCCGAGGGGCGAATACGTAGGAAACAGCACGCTGCCGTACACAGCACGAAGCAAGGAGGCTCAACCGTGATCAGCTTCACTCCCGAGCAGGTCCAGGCGATCCGGCGCAGCCGGGAGAAGGTCGCTCGGCTGCACTCGGAACTCACCCGCTACAACCTGGTGGCCTGGACCGCGGGCAATGTCTCGGAGCGCGTGCCCGGCACGCAGCACTTTGTCATCAAGCCCTCGGGCGTCGACTACGACGACCTCACGCCGGACAACATGATCCTGTGCGACCTCGACGGCAACGTCATCCCCGGCTCGGCCGGCTCGGACCGCAGCCCGTCGTCCGACACCGCGGCGCACGCCTACGTCTACCGCGCGATGCCTCATGTGGGCGGCGTGGTCCACACGCACTCGACCTACGCGACCGCCTGGGCCGCGCGCCGCGAGCCCATCCCGTGTGTGATCACCGGCATGGCCGACGAGTTCGGCGGCGAGATCCCCGTGGGTCCGTTCGCGATCATCGGCGACGAGTCGATCGGCCGCGGAATCGTCCAGACCCTCGAGGGACACCGCTCGCGTGCCGTCCTCATGGCCAACCACGGCGTGTTCACGATCGGCAAGGACGCGCGCGACGCCGTCAAGGCCGCCGTCATGTGCGAGGACGTCGCCCGCACCGTGCACATCGCGCGCCAGGGTGGCGACTTGGTCCCCATCGAGCCGCACTACATCGACGCACTCTTCGACCGCTACCAAAACGTCTACGGACAGACGCCGCAAGGAGGCATGGCATGACCAGCATCGTCCCGAACCTCGCCGAGTACGAGGTCTGGTTCCTCACCGGAAGCCAGACGCTCTACGGCGACGAGGTCCTTCGCCAGGTCGCGGAGCAGTCCACCGAGGTGGTGGAGACGCTCCAGGCCTCCCGCGACATCCCCGTGACGGTGGTGTGGAAGCCCGTGGTGAAGAACCGCGACGAGATCCTCGCGACGATCATGGAGGCCAACGCGGCCCCCCAGGTGATCGGCGTCATCACGTGGATGCACACGTTCTCTCCCGCGAAGATGTGGATTGCGGGCCTCAACGCCCTGCAGAAGCCGCTGCTTCACCTCGCGACGCAGGCCAACCTCGAGCTCCCGTGGTCGACCATCGACTTCGACTTCATGAACCTCAACCAGGCTGCTCACGGCGACCGCGAGTACGCGTACATCGAGACTCGCCTGGGCGTGCCGCGCACCACCGTCGTCGGCCACGCCTCGACTCCCGCGGTCACCGAGAGGATCGGCGTGTGGTCGCGCGCCGCCGCCGGCCGCGCCGCCGCCAAGAACCTCAAGGTCGCGCGCTTCGGCGACAACATGCGCTTTGTCGCGGTGACCGAGGGCGACAAGACCGAGGCCGAGGTCAAGCTGGGTGCCCAGATCAACACGTGGGGCATCAACGAGCTCGTCGAGCGCGTCGACGCGGTCGCGGATGCGGACGTTGACGCCCTGACCGACGTCTACCTCGCCGAGTACGAGGTGGCGCCCGAGCTCCTCCCCGACGGCGAGCGTCACCAGTCGCTGCGCGACGCCGCCGCGATCGAGGTCGCGCTGCGCGCGTTCCTCGTCGAGGGTGGCTTCCAGGCGTTCACGGACTCGTTCGAGGACCTCGGCGGCCTCAAGCAGCTCCCCGGCCTCGCGGTCCAGCGCCTCATGGCGGACGGCTACGGCTTTGGCGCGGAGGGCGACTGGAAGACCGCGATCCTGGTGCACCTGTGCGCCGTGATGGGCGCGGGCCTGCCCGGCGGCTCCTCGCTCATGGAGGACTACACGTACCACCTGGTGCCCGGCCAGGAGCTGTCGCTCGGCGCGCACATGCTCGAGGTCAACCCCGCGCTGTCGTCGAAGAAGGCGCGGCTCGAGGTGCACCCGCTCGGCATTGGCGGCAAGCAGGACCCGGTGCGCCTGGTCTTCACGGCCGACGCCGGCCCCGCCGTCGTGGTCGCGCTGTCCGACATGCGCGATCGCTTCCGCCTGGTCGCGAACGTGGTCGACAACGTCGACCTCCCCGAGCCGATGCCCAAGCTCCCCGTGGGTCACGCTGTCTGGAAGCCGCGTCCCGACTTCCCGACCGCCGTGGGCGCGTGGCTGCAGACCGGCGGCGCGCACCACACCGCGATGTCCACCCAGATCGGGGTCGACGTGGTCAAGGACTTCGCGCGCATGGTGGGCATCGAGCTGCTGGTCATCGACCAGGACACCACGCTCGAGGGCTTCGAGAACCAGATCCGCTGGAACAACGCGTACTACGCGATGGGCGGTCGCTGACCGTTCCGTCCCAGGAGGCCCCGGCGTACGCGCCGGGGCCTCTTGGCGTCTCCGTGGGGAGGGGACGATGCCCGGGTGGGGGACGATGCCGGCGGTCGCCGGGCGCCCGGCGGGCCCAAGCATCGTTGCTGGTTGAGGCACTGTGAGCGCTCTCGTGACGCAATCGTGACCTCCTCGAGTTGGATTACGTTGCCTCTGCCAACAAAGTAGAGCGCGGGCCCGCGACCGTTCGAGCCGATTTCTCAAGGAGGAGAGATGCAACTCAAGAAGTTTCTTGCGGCGGGCGCCGGAGCGGCGCTTGCCCTGACGCTCGCGGCGTGCGGTGGGGGTGGCGCGGGCAGCGAGCCCGAGGCCTCCGGCACGGCCGGCGGTGGCGGTGGCGCCGCGGAGGAGGGCGGCACGATCGGCGTCGCGATGCCCACCCAGACCACCGAGCGGTGGATCGCGGACGGCAACTTCGTCAAGGAGGGTCTCGAGGAGGCGGGCTTCGAGGTCGACCTGCAGTACGCGGGTGACGACATCCCCACGCAGTCGCAGCAGATCGACAACATGATCACCAACGGCGTCTCCGTGCTGATCATTGCCGCGATCGACGGAACCGCGCTGTCGAGCCAGCTCGCCGCGGCCGCGGAGGCGGGGATCCCCGTCATCTCGTACGACCGCCTCATCCGTGACTCGGAGAACGTCGACTTCTACGTGACGTTCGACAACTACAAGGTGGGCGTCCAGCAGGCGACCTCGCTGCTGACCGGCCTGGGCATCCTCGACGAGTCGGGTGCGGAGACCGGCGAGACCGGCCCGTTCAACATCGAGATGTTCGCCGGATCGCTCGACGACAACAACGCTCACTTCTTCTGGCAGGGCGCGCAGGACACGCTCGCTCCGTACCTCGAGTCGGGCGTCCTTGTCGTGCCCTCTGGACAGATGGACATCGAGCAGGCGGCGACCCAGGGCTGGCTCCAGGAGACCGCACAGAAGCGCATGGAGGACCTCCTCACCGCCGGCTACGTGGGCACCGACAAGAAGGTGCAGGCGGTGCTTGCTCCGAACGACGGCCTCGCCCGTGGCGTGATCACCGCGCTGCAGAACAACGGCTACGCCGGCACGATCGCCGACGGCTTCCCGATCGTCACCGGCCAGGATGCCGAGATCGCGTCCGTCAAGCTGATCCGCGACGGCGTCCAGTACTCGACGGTCTTCAAGGACACCCGCAAGCTCGCGGCTCAGGCCATCACGGCGGCCGAGGCGTTCCTGGCGGGCGAGGAGCCCGAGGCCAACGACACCGAGACGTACGACAACGGCGTCAAGGTGGTCCCCTCGTACCTTCTCGAGTCCGACACCGTGCGTGCGGATGAGGTCCAGTCCGTGCTCATCGACTCCGGCTACTGGACCGAGGAGCAGGTCGAGGCGGGCGTCGCCTAAGCGCTCCAGGGGCCCGGTGCCGGCGGACTCGCCGGCGCCGGGCTCTTGTCATGAGGGGCCCAAACGCCAGCCCTCGCGCCGGCCCGCGGGCGGTGCCGCAATGGCCGCGAGCGAGGCTCGAAAGGGCACGATGCGGGGCCCGCTGGGACCGCGCACGGGGCTCCGCGGAGTGCTCGCGGGGTGCTCGCGGGGCCCTCGCGGGGATGCGACTTTGGTCCCGGCATCCCGTGCCGGAAACCTGGAACCGCTCCCAAGTTTGCAGAGAACAACCTGGCAAACGTATTTAATTCAAGGTGTTGGGTGCTTGTGACCACATCGTGACGCACGGCGTTCGACTTGTCATGTGAACGCAAACACACTGAGTACCGCACGGCCCGTGACGATGCGGGCCGGTATCTCGAGGAGGAGATATGAAGTTCAGGAAGATCCTGGCTGCGGGCGCCGGTGCGGCTCTCGCGTTCACCCTTGCGGCCTGCGCCGGCGGCGGCGCGGGCAGCGAGCCCGAGGCTTCGGGCACCGCAGGCGGCGGTGGCGGCGAGGTCGAGGCCGGCGGCACGATCGGTGTCGCGATGCCCACCCAGACCTCCGAGCGCTGGATCGCCGACGGCGACGCCGTCCAGTCGGGTCTTGAGGACGCCGGCTTCGAGGTTGACCTCCAGTTCGCCGGTGACGACATCCCCACCCAGTCGCAGCAGATCGACAACATGATCACCAACGGCGTCAAGGCGCTGATCATCGCGGCGATCGACGGCACGGCCCTCTCGCAGCAGCTCCAGGCCGCCGCGGATGCCGGCATCCCCGTCATCTCGTACGACCGCCTCATCCGTGACTCGGAGAACGTCGACTTCTACGTCACGTTCGACAACTACAACGTGGGCGTCCAGCAGGCGACCTCGCTCCTCGTGGGCCTGGGCGTTCTCAACGCCGACGGCACCGAGGGTGACGCTGCCGGTCCGTTCAACGTCGAGCTCTTCGCGGGCTCGCTCGATGACAACAACGCGCACTTCTTCTGGCAGGGCGCGATCGACACGCTCCAGCCCTACCTCGACTCCGGGGTGCTCGTGGTGCCGTCCGGTCAGGTCGACATCGAGCAGGCGGCGACGCAACGGTGGCAGCAGGAGACCGCGCAGAAGCGCATGGAGGACCTCCTCACCGCCAACTACGTGGGCACCGACAACGAGGTTCACGGCGTGCTGTCGCCCTACGACGGTCTGTCGCGAGGCATCATCACCGCGCTCCAGAACGACGGCTACTCCGGCACCGTCACCGACGGCTTCCCGGTCGTGACCGGTCAGGACGCTGAGATCGCCTCCGTCAAGCTGATCGCCGATGGCGTCCAGTTTGCGACGATCTTCAAGGACACCCGCAAGCTCGCCGAGCAGGCCGTGGTCGCTGCGACCGCGTACCTCAACGGCGAGGAGCCCGAGGCGAACGACACCGAGACCTACGACAACGGCGTGAAGGTTGTGCCGTCGTACCTGCTCGAGTCGGACATCGTCTACGCGGACAACATCCAGTCGCTGCTGATCGACTCCGGCTACTGGACTGAGGAGCAGGTCGCCTCCGGCGTCGCCTAATCCCCACGGTGGTGCCGGTCCCCTCGGGGGCCGGCACCACCGCCCCTCCCTCCGACCCCCTCTCACACCCTTGGAGGTGAGACATGACGAAGCACATCCTTGAGATGCGGAAGATCACGAAGGCCTTCCCCGGTGTCAAGGCGCTCTCCGACGTCGAACTCAGCGTGATCGATGGTGAAATCCACGGCATCTGCGGCGAGAACGGCGCAGGCAAGTCGACGCTGATGAAGGTTCTCTCCGGTGTCTACCCGTACGGCACGTACGAGGGCGACATCGTCTACGACGGCGAGATCCAGAAGTTCCACTCGATCCCAGACTCTGAGTCCAAGGGAATCGTCATCATCCACCAGGAGCTCGCGCTCATCCCCTACCTGTCGGTAGCGGAGAACATCTTCCTCGGCAATGAGCGCCGTGGGAAGAACGGGATGATCGACTGGAACCAGACCAACCACGAGGCCATGAAGCTGCTCAAGCAGGTGGGCCTCGACGAGAACCCCATCACCCCCGTGATGCAGCTGGGAGTGGGCAAGCAGCAGCTGGTCGAGATCGCGAAGGCGCTGTCCAAGGACGTGCGCCTGCTCATCCTCGACGAGCCCACCGCCGCGCTGAACGACGACGACTCCGAGCACCTGCTCAGCCTGCTGCGCACCCTCAAGTCGCGCGGTATCACGTCGATCATGATCTCCCACAAGCTCAACGAGATCGCGGAGGTGTGTGACCGCACCACGATCATTCGTGACGGCCACACGATCGAGACGCTCGACATCGCCGACGAGCCGGGGATCCAGGACCGCATCATCCGCGGCATGGTGGGCCGTGACCTCACGAGCCGCTACCCGTCGCGCGAGCACGTGGTCGGCGAGGAGGTGCTGCGCGTCGAGGACTGGACCGTATACCACCCCACCCAGCCCGGTCGCATCGTGGTCGACAAGGCATCCTTCAACGTCCGCAAGGGCGAGGTGGTCGGCATCGCCGGCGTCATGGGCGCGGGACGCACCGAGCTCGCGATGAGCCTCTTCGGCCGCGCGTACGGCCGCGACATCACCGGCAGCATCTACATGCACGGCGAAGAGATCCAGGTCCGCGACGTGTCCGAGGCGATCCGCCACGGCCTCGCCTACGCGACCGAGGACCGCAAGCGCTACGGCCTCAACCTCATCGATGACGTGCGCCGCAACATCTCCGCCGCCGCCCTGTTCAAGCTCTCGAAGCGCGGATGGGTCGACCAGAACAAGGAGATCAAGGTCGCGGAGGAGTACCGCGGCTCGATGAACATCAAGACACCCACCGTCATGCAGACGGTCGGCAACCTGTCCGGCGGCAACCAGCAGAAGGTGGTGCTGTCGAAGTGGATCTACTCGGACGCCGAGGTCCTGATCCTGGACGAGCCGACCCGTGGCATCGACGTGGGTGCCAAGTATGAGATCTACACGATCATCAACCGCCTGGTCGCGGCGGGCAAGGCAGTCATCATCATCTCGTCCGAGCTGCCCGAGCTGCTCGGCACGTGCGACCGCATTTACACCCTGGCGTTTGGCGTCGTGACCGGCGAGGTGCCTGTCAAGGACGCGACCCAGGAGAAGCTCATGACCCTGATGACTCAGGAAAAGACCAAGGACAGGGAGGTCCGGGCATGACCGGCACCGCTAATCTTCGGGAGCTGCTGACCCGGAACATGCGGACCAGCGGCATCTACATCGCGTTCGTCGCGATCGTGGCGCTGTTCGCATTTCTCACCGGAGGCACGCTGCTCAGCCCGGGCAACGTGACCAACATCGTCCTGCAGTACTCCTACATCCTCATTCTTGCCATCGGCATGGTGATGGTGATCATCGCGGGCCACATCGACCTGTCGGTCGGTTCCGTGGTCGCCGTGACGGGCGCCATCTCCGCGGTGCTGGTGATCAAGAACGGCATGCCGTGGTGGGTGGGCATCCTCGCCGCACTCGGCGCGGGCGTGCTGATCGGCGCGTGGCAGGGATTCTGGGTCGCCTTCGTGGGCATCCCGGCGTTCATCACCACGCTCGCGGGCATGCTTCTGTTCCGCGGCCTCACGCTGCTGGTCCTCAACAACATCTCGCTGTCGCCGTTCCCCGCGGAGTATCAGAAGATCGCGGGCGGCTTCCAGAACGGGTTGTTTGGCGGGCCGGGCTACGACGTCTTCACACTCGTCGTGTTCGCGGTCGCGGTGGCCGGCTACGCATTCGCCGCCTACCGCACCCGCCGTGCGCGCATCGCGTACGAGCAGCCCGTCGAGGCGATGCCGCTGTTCATCCTCAAGCTGGTCGCGGTCGCCGCGGTGGTCATGTGGTTCGCGTGGCAGCTCGCCAACGCTCGCGGCCTCCCGAACGTGCTCATCATCCTCGCGGTGCTCGTGATGGCCTACACGCTGGTCACGACCCGCACGGTGTTCGGCCGCCACGTGTACGCGATCGGTGGCAACCTCGCCGCCGCGATGCTCTCGGGTGTCAAGGTGCGCTGGGTGAACTTCGGCGTCATGCTCAACATGGGCATCCTCGCCTCGGTCGCCGGTGTGGTGTACTCGTCCCGCTCGAACGGCGCGCAGCCCGCGGCCGGAAACATGTTCGAGCTCGACGCGATCGCGGCGTGCTTCATCGGTGGCGCCGCCGTCACCGGTGGTGTGGGCCGCGTGACCGGCGCGATCGTCGGTGGTCTCATCATGGCGATCATGTCGAACGGCATGCAGCTCATGGGTGTCGACCAGTCGGTGCAGGCCGTGGTCAAGGGCCTCGTGCTGCTGCTGGCCGTCGCGTTCGACGTCTACAACAAGCGCCGCGCCGGCGCCCGCTAACGCAGTCACGGCGTGCGAGGGGCCCCGGGAGACCGGGGCCCCTCGTCGCATCCCCGGCCCCGCATCGTCCGCCCACCATCAGGGACGATGCCGTGGGTCGCGGCGAAAGGTGCGCCTGAGAGCGGTCCTAGTCCATACTCGTTCCAGAACCGTCGAGGAGATGACACCGGTGAACAACGTGCGAGGACGCCGTCCCACGATCGATGACGTGGCGCGAGAGGCCGGCGTCTCCCGCGGCACCGTGTCGCGAGTGCTCAACGGGGGCCACTGGGTCTCCGAGGGCTCACGCGAGCAGGTCGAGAAGGCCATCAAGGCCACCGGCTATCGGATCAACCCCCACGCGCGCTCTCTCGCGACGAGCCGCACGGGCTCGGTGGGCTTCCTGCTGAGCGAGTCCTACGAGCGCTTCTTCTCCGACCCGAACTTCCTGCTCATCCTGCGGTCCTCGGCGGATGCGCTCGCGGCGCACGGCATGACGCTCATCCTCATCATGGCCGACACCCTCGAGGAGCGTCGCCGCGCGACCGAGTACCTCACGGGCGGCCACGTCGACGGTGCGCTCGTGGTGTCCTCGCACCGCGACAGCCAGGAGTTCCTGGGCACGCTGCTCGAGTCGCGGCTGCCGGTGGTCTCGGCGGGCATCCCGCTGGGATTCGAGGACAAGGTGGGCTACGCGACGGCCGATGACGAGGGCGGCGCGCGCGCGATGGTCGAGTATCTGTTGCGGCGGGGCTGCCAGCGGATCGTGCACATCGCCGGACCTCAGGACACGTCGGGAGGCACGGGCCGGCTTCGCGCGTTTCGCGCGGTGCTGGGCGACCGCTTCGACGAGTCGCTGGTCGCCTACGGCGACTACGGGCGGCCGTCGGGAGAGGCCGCGATGCGCGAGCTGCTGTCGCGCGAGGTGCCGTTCGACGCGGTGTTCTGCGCGAACGACCTCATGGCGGCTGGGGCCATGGACGTGCTCGAGCGCGCGGGCATCCGGGTGCCCGAGGACGTCGCCGTCGCGGGATTCGACGATGCCCCGGTTGCCGTCGAGACCACGCCGCAGCTCACGACGGTGCGCCAGCCCTTCGACAGGGTGAGCGAAGAGATGGTGCGCCTCCTCGTGGACGAGATCAACGGCCGCATGGCCGGTCGCGTCACGCTGCCCACCGAGATCGTGGTGCGCGGCACCGCGTAGGTCTAGGGGCGCGGCGCGCTCGTCGACCGCCGCACCACGAGTTCACACGGGATCAGCTCGGCAGGCTCGGCCGGCTCCGCACCGGTCCCGCCGCGGGGTCCCCGTCCGGTCTCGATGCGAGCGAGCACCTCCTCGACCAGGCGCGCGCCCACGCGCGCGAAGGGCTGGCGCACCGTCGTGAGCGGGGGAGACAGGAACGCGGCGAGCGGCACGTCGTCGAAGCCGACCACCGAGAGATCCTCGGGGATGCGGCGTCCGCGCTCGTGACACGCGAGCATGAGGCCGGTCGCCATCTCGTCATTCGCGCAGAACACCGCCGTGATGTCCGGCCGGTCCGCGATCGCGATCCCCGCCGCATGGCCGGACTCGGCGGTCCAGTCACCCTGGACGGGCTCCGGCGCCGCGATTCCGTGCTCCGCGAGCACCTCGCGCCACGCGGTCAGGCGGGCGCGTGCCGGGATCGAGTCGGCCGGCCCCGCGACGTGATGCACGGTGCGGTGGCCCAGGCTCAGCAGGTGCTCGACCGCGAGCCGGGCGCCTCCCGCGTGATCCGAGCCGATCATCGGCAGGCGGCCGCCGAACGTCGCGTCCTGCACCACCGCCGGCAACCCCGTGGGGAGGAGCAGCCGGTCCGCGTCCTCGATCTCCGCGCGAATGATGATGAGGCCGTCGATCGCCTGGTGCGACAGCCGCGAGGCCGCCTCGGCCACGTCGGCGTGCTCGGTCGAGTCGAGGTCGAGCAGCGTGACCGTGTGGCCGGCCTCGCGCGCGGCACGCGCGACGGCCTCGACGGTGCGCGACTCTCCCGTGCGCGCGAGGCGATGGGCGATCACGCCGATGGTCTCGAAGCTGCCGCTACGCAGCGCGCGCGCCGCGGTGTTGGGCGAGTAGCCCAGCGACTCCATCGCGTCGAGCACTCTCCTGCGCGTCTCGGGGCTGACATTGAGGGACCCGTTCGCGACGCGGGACACGGTCTGTCCCGACACGCCCGCGAGGCGGGCGACGTCGATCATCGAGGCCCGTGGGGTTGATGGTCGTGGCGTCGACGAGCGCGCGGCGGGCGAGCGCGGGGGGGGGGGGGCGCGCCCCGGGGGGGGCGCGCCCGCCCCCACCCGCTATAATAACCACACCCCGACAGAAAACAAAAAAAAAAAAAA
>NZ_BAABRR010000016.1:0-30578 GCF_039545075.1 Demequina sediminis
AGCGCATCCGCGAACTCGAACGTGAAGTCGAGATTCTGCGCGTCGCGGGCAAGCTCCTGGGAGAGGACAAGCCTCACCCAAAAGAGTCCACCCGGTGATCGACCTCCTCGTCGCCGTCGGGCACCCCGTCCTGACCTGCTGCCGCATCCTGGGCGTGTCCAAGCCTGGTTACTACCGCTACAAGCATCGCCCGACCTCCCCGACGAAGATGCGCCGCGAGTGGCTCTCCGGGCTCATCCGCGAGGTTCACCTCGCTTCCCGCGGCACGTGTGGCTACCGCAGAGTTCACGCCGAACTGACGATGGGAATGGACGTCTCAGTCAGCTCCAGGCTCGTGTTCACCTTGATGCACGACGCAGGCCTCTACGGACTCCCGGGACCGACACGGATCAAGCGGCTACGAGGCGTCGTGACCGCCGACGACCTCGTGAACCGCAAGTTCCACCGGATGAAGCCCAACGAGCTGTGGGTCACCGACGTGCGCTCCAACACAGGACGCGGGAAGGCTGGCTGTACTGCTGCTGCGTCCTGGACGCCTTGCGCCGCAAGATCGTCGGCTGGTCCATCGACTCCAGTGCCGACACCCGACTCGTACTGAACGCCCTCGACATGGCCATCAAGACCCTTGGGCCCCGCGCCCGGAGGTATCGTTCATGCCGACCACGGAGCCCAATTCACGTCCGGGGCTTGTCACGCAACCGCATCCGCGCCGCCGGCCTCATGCCCTCGTTCGGCACCGTCGGCGACGGGCTCGACAACGCGTGTGAATGGAATCGTTCTGGTCCTCGATGCAGATCGAACTGCTCGACCGTCAACGATGGAACACCCGCGTCGAGCTCGCCAACGCGATCTTCGAGTACATCGAGGTGTGGCACAACCGCGCTCGACGCCACTCGTCGATCGGATATCTCACGCCCGTCGACTTCGAACTACAGTCACAAAAGCACACCATCCCCGCCCGCACGGCACACCTGATCAGGTAACCAAACCGTGGGTCAGGTCAAGATGTCACCTATCCGTTCACCACGCCCACCGGCACCGTCCTCCTTTCGGCTCCTTGGTGCCGCTCTGGTTGACGATGCCGGTCGGCTTCATAGCGGCGTGCCTTGTGGGGGGTGCCCCTCCCGCGCGGACGTGGCTCTTCCCGATTCGCACAAGAGTCCGTCAGTCGAGGGACACCGGGTTGCCGTGGGTCAGGACGAGGTGCCGGCGGGCGGGGTGAGGCCCCAGCGCTCGAGCAGGTCCATGTAGGCCTGCTCGTACTCCGCGATGCACTGGCGCTGCGCGGTCTGGGTGATCGCCCGCTCCTGGCACTGTGCGAGCTGCTCGACGGGCTCGCGCAGCACCACCAGCCCCAGCCCGTAGAGCAGCGCGATGACGGACACCCCGATCCCGACCCCGAGCATCACCTTGAGCGCCACGAGGCGCACCCCGCGCAGCATCACCAGCGCGGTGATCATGGCCGCCGCCGTGGCCGGCGCGACCACGAGCGACAGCAGTCCCCAGCGCGGACCGATCAGCAGCACGAGCATGGTGAGGGCGAGCAGGGCGAGGCTCCACTGGACCGCGCGGCGAGCGCCGGCGCCCACCTCGGGCGGGGCGTCGGGGGTCGGTGTCATGGTGCTCCCTCGGTCGGTGTGGACCCCAGCATGCCGATAGGCTCGGCGCTGTGACAAACGCACCCCGGTCCCGGCGTGTCGTCGTGCTCGCCTCCGGGACGGGATCGACCTTGCGTGCGGTGATCGAGGCGGCTCGCGAGGAGTCCTACGGCGCGCGCGTCGTGGGCGTGATCACGGACGTCGCGGACGCCGGCGCGCTCGACATCGCGCGCTCCGAGGGCATCCCCACCGCCGTGGTTCGCCTCGCGGACTTCGAGGACCGAGATCAGTGGGACGCCGCGATCGCGCGCACCCTCGCCACCTTCGACCCCGAGCTCGTGCTGCTCGCGGGCTTCATGCGAATCTTGGGGGCGCCCGTGCTCGAGCGCTTCGGGGGCCGCATCCTCAACACGCATCCGGCCCTGCTGCCCGCCTATCCCGGCGCGCACGGGGTGCGGGACGCCCTCGCGGGCGGCGCCAAGATCACGGGCTGCACCGTCATCCTGGTCGACGCCGGCGTGGACACCGGGCCCATCGTCGCTCAGGCGGCGATCGAGGTCCTCGACGACGACAACGAAGACACCCTTCATGCACGCATCAAGGAGGTCGAGCGGGGGCTGGTCGCCCGCACGCTCGGCCGCCTCGCGCGCGAAGGGTGGACCGTGACCGGCCGCTCCGTCCGCATCGGAGCCGCCATCCCCACCACCGAGGAGTCATCATGACCGAGCGTCAGCCCGTGCGCCGCGCCCTCATCTCCGTCTACGACAAGACCGGCATCGAGGAGCTCGCGACCGCCCTCACCCACGAGGGCGTGCAGATCGTGTCGACCGGCTCGACCGCGCAGCGCATCGCGTCCGCGGGAGTGCCCGTCACCCCCGTCGAGGAGCTCACCGGCTTCCCCGAGTGCCTCGACGGCCGCGTCAAGACGCTGCACCCGCGCGTCCACGCCGGCATCCTGGCCGACCGCCGTCTCGAGTCGCACCGCGCGCAGCTCGCGGAGCTCGAGATCGAGGCCTTCGACCTCGTGATCGTCAACCTCTACCCGTTCGCCGCGACCGTCGCGTCGGGCGCCGCTCCCGACGAGATCGTCGAGCAGATCGACATCGGCGGCCCCTCGATGGTGCGCGGCGCCGCCAAGAACCACGCGAGCGTCGCCGTGGTCGTGGACCCCGAGGACTACGAGGCGGTCGCCAACGCCGTGGGCCACGGCGGCTTCACGCTCGCGGACCGCACGCGGCTCGCGGTCAAGGCCTTCCGCCACACGGCCGACTACGACGTCCAGGTCGCGACGTGGATGACCACCCAGGCCCCCGACGACGACGCGACGGGCCTCGCGGGCTGGATCGGGGCATCGTTCACCCGCGAGACGGAGCTGCGCTACGGCGAGAACCCCCACCAGGCCGCGGCGTTGTACGCGGACGGCACGGGCGGCGGCATCGCCGGCGCGCGTCAGCTCCACGGCAAGGAGATGTCCTTCAACAACTACGTGGATGCCGATGCCGCGGTCCGCGCGGCGTATGACCACGCGCGCCCCGCTGTCGCGGTCATCAAGCACGCGACCCCGTGCGGGATCGCGGTCGCGGACAGCATCGCCGAGGCGCATGCCAAGGCGCACGCGACGGACCCCGTGAGCGCGTTCGGCGGCGTGATCGCCGCGAACGGCGTGGTGACGGCCGATGCCGCGCGTCAGATCGCGGAGATCTTCACCGAGGTGGTGGTCGCGCCCGCGTATGACGACGAGGCCGTCGAGATCCTCGCGAAGAAGAAGAACCTGCGCATCCTCGAGATCGACCCGGCCCCGCTCGACGTCGAGTGGCGTCGCGTCACCGGCGGCCTGCTCGTGCAGGCGGTTGACGCGATCGACGCGCCGGGAGACGCGCCCGAGTCGTGGACTCAGGTGGCGGGTCCCGCCGCCGACGCGGAACTGATCGCCGAGCTCGAGTTCGCGTGGCGCGCATGCCGCGCGGTCAAGTCGAACGCGATCCTGCTCGCCAAGGACGGCGCCGCCGTCGGAATCGGCATGGGGCAGGTCAACCGCG
This sequence comes from Demequina sediminis, assembly GCF_039545075.1. Lineage (NCBI taxonomy): Bacteria > Bacillati > Actinomycetota > Actinomycetes > Micrococcales > Demequinaceae > Demequina > Demequina sediminis. The sequence continues at coordinate 3,638 of NZ_BAABRR010000016.1, forward strand.
TCGACTCGTGCCGCCTCGCGGTCCAGCGCGCGGGGGATGACCGCGTCAAGGGTGCGGTCGCGGCATCGGACGCGTTCTTCCCGTTCGCCGACGGCCTGCAGGTGCTCGCCGAGGCCGGGGTGCGCGCGGTCGTGTCTCCCGGAGGGTCGGTGCGCGACCCCGAGGTCATCGCCGCCGCCGAGGCCGCGGGCGTGACGCTCTTCCACACCGGCACCCGGCACTTCTTCCACTAGGAGCGCTCATGAGCGACGGCCTCACCCCGCAGCGCCTTGCCGTGACGGTCACCGTCGCGGTGGTGCTCATCGCGCTGTCGGGACTCGTGATCGGCGTGGGCCCCGCGGTGATCCTGCTCGCGGTGTTCGCCGCCGCGGGCGCCGTCGCGCGCGTGGTGACGCCGGTGGGCCGCGCGTTCGCGGTGCGCAGGCGCGCGATTGACGTCGCGGTGCTCGCGATCCTCGCGATCGGGCTGGGCTTTCTGGGGGCGACCACCCCGCTGGGCTGAGTCCAACTGGGCTGAGGCCAGCGGGGCGGTCGCGACCCTGGTGGACGCTAGACCTCGTGGATCTCCTCGACCACCTCGATGACCTCGATGCGCTCGATGTCCTCCTCGGGGCCGAACGCCCTCACGAGCAGTCCGGCGATCGCGCCGCCGATCACGGGTGCGAGCCAGAACAGCCACAGCTGCTCGAGCGCCCAGGTCTCCGCGAACAGCGCGGCGCCGGTCGCGCGCGCCGGGTTGAGCGCGCCATTGGTGAACGGGATCGCGAACATCAGCAGCGCACCCAGCGTGAGTCCGATGGTGACGGGCGCGAGGTTCTTCACCGCGCGCACCGAGGTGGCGGCGAGGATCACGCCCACGAAGATCGCGGTCGCGATCACCTCGACGGCGAAGCCGGCGCCCCACGGGAACTGAGTGGGGGAGTGATCGGCAAAGCCGATCGCGACGGAGTTGACGATCGTGCGTGCGTCGGTGACCTGGGGGTTCGATCCCAGCAGCGCCCACAGCGTCGCGCCGGCGGCGCTCGCTCCCATGACCTGCGCGAGGATGTACGGCGCGACGTCACGGCCGGGGAAGCGCCCCGCGATCCACACGCCCACGCTGACGGCGGGGTTGAAGTGTCCGCCCGACACGCCGCCGAACATCACGATCATGGCCCACAGCGGGACCGCGAAGCCCAGCAGCACGAGCACCTTGGAGTCGGTGAAGACCGCCACGGTGAGCGCGAGCAGGATGAAGATGAAGGTGCCCACCGCCTCCGCGGTCATGCGGGCGACGAGTCCGGGACCGGACGTGTCCTCGACCCACACCTCCTCGGTGAGGTCCTCGGTGAACTCGATCTGGTCAGGAACCGCCTGCGTGTGTTCGTGTTCGAAAGGTGCGTTCGACATCGTTCCTCCTCGGTCGGGCGTGCCGCTACCCGGACGCTCACCCGCATCGTTCCACGCCACCCGTGCGAACGCGAGGGCGACGTGCCAGCGCGGGGCGTGACCGGGACGAAGGTCCCCGCGCACGTGGACTAGCCTGGTGCCACAACCCCGACGGTGTGAGGAAGACGCATGGCGAAGATCAAGGTCGAAGGCACGGTTGTCGAGCTCGACGGCGACGAGATGACGCGAATCATCTGGCAGTTCATCAAGGACCGCCTCATCCACCCGTACCTCGACATCGACCTCGAGTACTACGACCTGGGGATCGAGTCGCGCGACGCGACGGACGACCAGATCACGATCGACGCGGCGCACGCCATCAAGAAGCACGGCGTGGGTGTGAAGTGCGCGACCATCACGCCCGACGAGGCACGCGTCGAGGAGTTTGGCCTCAAGAAGATGTGGGTGAGCCCCAACGGCACCATCCGCAACATCCTGGGCGGAGTCGTGTTCCGCGAGCCGATCATCATCTCTAACATCCCGCGCCTGGTGCCCGGCTGGACCAAGCCCATCGTGATCGGGCGCCACGCGCACGGCGACCAGTACAAGGCCACCAACTTCAAGGTGCCCGGCGCCGGCACGGTGACGATCACCTTCACGCCCGACGACGGCTCCGCGCCCATCGAGCACCAGGTCGTGAAGATGCCCGAGGACGGCGGCGTCGTCATGGGCATGTACAACTTCAACAAGTCCATCGAGGACTTCGCGCGCGCGTCCTTCAGCTACGGGCTGCAGCGCGGCTACCCGGTCTACCTGTCGACCAAGAACACGATCCTCAAGCAGTACGACGGCGCATTCAAGGACATCTTCGCCGACGTCTTCGAGCGCGAGTTCAAGACGCAGTTCGACGCCGCCGGCATCACGTACGAGCACCGCCTGATCGACGACATGGTGGCCGCCGCCATGAAGTGGGAGGGCGGCTACGTGTGGGCGTGCAAGAACTACGACGGTGACGTGCAGTCCGACACGGTCGCGCAGGGATTCGGCTCGCTGGGCCTCATGACGTCGGTGCTCATGACGCCGGACGGCCGCACGGTCGAGGCCGAGGCCGCACACGGCACCGTGACCCGTCACTTCCGTCAGCACCAGGCGGGCAAGCCCACGTCGACCAACCCCATCGCGTCGATCTTCGCGTGGACCGGCGGCCTCAAGCACCGCGGCAAGCTCGACGGCACGCCCGAGGTCACCGGCTTCGCGACCACGCTCGAGGACGTCATCATCCGCACCGTCGAGTCGGGCGCGATGACCAAGGACCTCGCGGCGCTCGTGGGCCCCGACCAGGCCTGGCTGACCACCGAGGACTTCCTCGCGACGCTCGACACCAACCTCGCGGCGCGCCTCGCGTAGCCGCAGGGACCGTAGCCGCAGGGACGATGCCCGGGTGACCGGCGCATCGTCCCTTCCGGGCGGGGGATCCCCGCCCTTTCCCCACCCCATCACAAGGAGTCACGACGACGTGAGCACCACACCCGTTACCGTCACCGTCACCGGAGCGGCAGGCCAGATCGGCTATGCGCTCCTGTTCCGCATCGCGTCGGGCGCGATGCTCGGCCCCGACACGCCCGTGCGGCTGCGCCTGCTCGAGATCCCGCAGGCCGTCAAGGCCGCCGAGGGCACCGCGATGGAGCTCGACGACTGCGCCTTCCCGCTGCTGTCCGGCGTCGACATCTACGACTCGGCGGAGGCCGCGTTCGACAGCGTCAACGTCGCGCTGCTCGTGGGCGCGCGTCCCCGCGGCCCGGGCATGGAGCGCGGCGACCTGCTCGCTGCCAACGGCGGCATCTTCGGCCCCCAGGGTGCGGCGATCAACAAGGGCGCGGCCTCCGACGTGCGTGTCCTCGTGGTGGGCAACCCCGCGAACACCAACGCGCTCATCGCGGCGTCGCACGCGCCCGACGTCCCCGCCTCGCGATTCACCGCGATGATGCGGCTCGACCACAACCGCGCTCTCGCGCAGCTCGCCGCGCGCGCCGGCGTCGGGGTCGCCGCCGTCTCGAACGTCACGATCTGGGGCAACCACTCCGCAAAGCAGTACCCCGACATCGCTCACGCCGTGATCGGCGGGCGCCCCGCGCCGTCCGTGATCGCGGACGATGCGTGGGTGGCGGACACGTTTGTCCCCACCGTCGCGAAGCGTGGCGCCGCGATCATCGAGGCGCGCGGGGCATCGTCCGCAGCCTCCGCCGCGAATGCGGCCATCGACCACGTCCGCGACTGGGTGCTGGGGACTCCCGAGGGGTCGTGGACCTCGGTGGGACTGGTGTCAGATGGCTCGTACGGCGTCCCCGAGGGCCTCATCTCGGGCTTCCCGTGCGTCTCGCGCGACGGACAGTGGGAGATCGTGCAGGGGCTGTCCGTGTCGGAGTCCGCGCAGGCAGGCATCGACGTGTCCGTGGGTGAGCTGGTCGAGGAGCGCGACGCGGTGCGTGAGCTCGGGCTGATCTAGGTCGTCTTGCTGCGCGAGGGCCCTCGGGGGTAATTCCCGGGGGCCCTCGTCGCGTGTGGGGTCCGGTGCGGGCTCCGGCCTGGATCGCGGGCGGGTTCCGGCTCGGTCCGCTACTCGCGACGCGGGCAGCCCGAGACGCGGGCGATTCGCCGCACCACCCGCCATTCAGGCGATCGGCTACTCCGCGGCGTGGAGCGCGATCACGTGGCACCCCACACCATGTCGCGGCTCCGCCACACGCACGCGACCATGAGCGTCCCATGGCGCGCCGATTCCTCCGAGAAGCGACCACACGTGTCCCATGCGGAGTCCGGCGTGTGGCGGAGCCGCGCGAAACGGGGGGAGTGAGGCTACTTGAAGACGATGGTGCGGTGGCCGTCGAGCAGCACGCGGTGCTCCGCGTGCCAGCGAACGGCCCGTGCCAGCGCGCGACGCTCGACGTCCGCGCCGATCGCGGTGAGCGACTCCGGCGTGTACGTGTGGTCGACGCGCTCGACGTCCTGCTCGATGATCGGGCCCTCGTCGAGGTCGCCCGTGACGTAGTGCGCGGTGGCGCCGATGAGCTTGACGCCGCGGTCGTGCGCCTGGAAGTACGGGCGCGCGCCCTTGAAGCTGGGCAGGAACGAGTGGTGGATGTTGATCGCGCGCCCGCGCAACGCGTCGGACAGTTCGGGGGAGAGGATCTGCATGTAGCGCGCGAGCACCACGAGCTCGGCGTCCATGTCCTCGACGAGCGCGAGCAGCGCGCGCTCCGCGTCGGGCTTGGTGTCGGGCGTGACGGGGATGTGGTGGAACGGCTTGCCGTAGAACTCCGCCAGGTCGCGCAACGTCGGGTGGTTGCCCACCACCGCGACGATCTCGACGGGAAGCGTCTTCGCGCGCTCGCGGAAGAGGAGGTCGTTGACGCAGTGTGCGGCCTTGGACACCATCACGATCGTGCGCATGCGCCTGCCCGCGACGTCGAGACGCCACGTCATCTCGAAGCGCTCGCCCAGCTGGCCCAGCGCTGCCTCGAGCTCGGCGCGCGGCGCCGCGGAGGCGAACTCGACGCGCATGAAGAACAGCCCCGTGTCCGGGTCGCCGAACTGCTGAGACTCGGTGATGTTGCCGTCGTGGTCGGCGAGCACGCCGGAGACCGCGTGGACGATGCCTGGCCGGTCGGGGCAGGACAGGCTGAGGACCCAGGAGGACGCGTCGGTCATGGTGTCCTAGGTTAGCGGTCCGCGCACCCCTCCTCGGAGCGTCACGGACACCGGTCATCGTGCCGTCATGCCACGATAGGGGCATGAGCGAGGGCGACCAGATCCGGATCGACGTGGTGACCGTTGACGACGCGGGCGAGCTGCTGACCGTGCGGCGTGCCGCGTTCGTCTCCGAGGCGCAGGTGTTCAACGACCCGAACATCCCCGCGCTCACGCAGACGCTCGAGGAGTTGATCGTCGACCTGCAGTCCGAGGACGTCGTGACCTTGGGCGCGTGGAAGGGGCACCGGCTGATCGGCTCGATCCGCGTGGGCATCGAGGACGACAAGGCGACGATCGGACGCCTCGCGGTCGCCCCGGACCAGCAGGGGCACGGCATTGGGACCCAGCTGCTGTTCGCGGTGCTCGCGTACCTGCCCGAGAACACCCGCGAGGTGTGGGTCTTCACCGGTCAGAACTCGAAGCACAACATCTCGCTGTACAACAAGCACGGCTACGAGCACCAGTTCGACCAGGTCGCGGGCGACCTCACCTACGCCTACCTGCGCAAGGTGCTCGAGGCGGGGGCGATCGTCGACGACGCGGCGGACGAGGACAACGCCGTCCGCGGCGAGAACTGAGGAAGGACGATACGGGGGTGACCCTCGTTCTTACCCGCGAGATGCGCGGCTAGGCCGAGATTCGGGTAACGCAGGTGTTCCGCTGACATCGGTCTTGGGTTGTTTCCCGAACATGCACGTGCTACGTTCGCATAATTACGCGATTCCGCTGGCGGCGGATTCGGTCAATTACCCGAATCGTGGTGAGCGTCATGGCTGTCGACCCGGCCCCCACATCTGTAGACATCGAGCGGCGCATCGTTGCGGCGATTCGCACCAGCTTGCCGTCGACGTGGCGCGTGATCGAGAGCAAAGCCTCTCGTGGCAGCACCGCGGACGTCGATCTTGAACTGAGCGTGGAGGCTCCCGGTGGCGAGGCGTCGCGCCTCTTGGTCGAGGTGAAACAAGCAGTCGAGCGCCGAGACGTGGCTCGCATCGCTGACCGGCTGCGAGGCGCGATCACCGAACGTTCCGGAATCCCGATGGTCGGCGCGCGCTACCTTTCGCAATCTGTCCGCGATGCGCTCACTGCGGAGCGCATCGCCTACGCGGACGCGACAGGCAACATGCGCCTAGAGAGCAACTCGCCCGCCGTCTTCATCTCGTGCCAGGGGGCCGAGAGCGACCCATGGCGCAAGGGGCGCCCGCGAGGGACGCTCAAGGGAGAGCCTGCGGCGCGCATCGCGCGAACCCTTCTGGACTACGACCGCACGTGGCGCGTGCGTGAACTCATCGCAGTCGCGGGCGCCTCGAGCGGTGCAACCTATCGAGTCCTCGACTATCTGCAGCGCGAGGACTTGGTGGTCAAGGAGGGCGACCGGTACGCAGTGACCGACTGGGAGCGGCTGCTGCGAACCTGGAGTGCCGACGCATCGTTTACGACAACAACGCGGACTATGGCCTTCATCGAGCCGCGCGGCCTCGATGCTTTCCTCGCCAAGCTAGACCCGAAGCCTGCGTTTCCGGTTGCGGTGACCGGGACGGTGGCCGCGAAGGAGTGGGCAATGTACGCACCGGCGAAGGCGGCGTACGTGTACGTGTCCTCCATTCAGGAGGCCGCCGACGCCTGGAGCCTGCGACCGAATTCGGTCGCACCGAACGTCGTGCTGCTCGAGCCCGCCACCGTGGGTGACGTTCCCTTCCGCAATGTGACGCCTGCCAGCGCTGGATACCCCGTCGCGGCTCTCGCCCAGGTGGTCGCTGACCTGCTCAACGGTCCGGGTCGAGAGCCGGCCGAAGGTGAGTACCTCATCGAGTGGATGAGGGCCAATGAATCGCGGTGGCGGCGTGAGTGATCCGGTGACGCTGGCGCGGACGGGGTTGCTCGACGCCCTTGAGGCGCTCAAGGCTCACTTGGACGCACTTGTCGTCGTCGGCGCGCAAGCGATCTACCTGCACACAGGAGCGGCAGAGGTCGCGCTGGCGGAATACACGACCGACGGCGACCTTGCCGTGGATCCGGACTCGCTCGGTTCCGATCCCCGTGTCGAGGCCGCGATGATCGCGGCGCACTTCGAAGCGGACCCGAGGGACCATGCGGTAGGGACGTGGATCTCGCCGCGCGGTGTGCCGGTCGACCTCATGGTGCCCGAGGCCGTCGCTGGCCTGGGTTCGCGGGCTGCCAGCGTGCCTCCACACGACCGGAAGGCGATGCGACGCGCGCGGGGGCTGGAAGCGGCGTTGGTGGACAACACCAGGATGATGATTCGTGCCCTTGACGTGTCGGCCGACTCGCGCGAGTTCGAGGTCGCGGTTGCGGGACCCGCCGCATTGCTCGTCGCGAAGCTCCACAAGATCCAGGACCGCATCGATCAACCGAGTCGTCTCGACAACAAGGACGCGCATGACATCTACCGCGTGCTCCGCTCGATCGACACCGAGGTTCTCGCGGTCGCCACGCACGGCCTCCTGAACGCGCGCCTGAGCCGCGCTGTCACGCTGGAAGCGTTGGAGCACCTCGAACGGCTGTTCGCTGCCGGGTCGAGGGCGGTTGGGTCCCGCATGGCTGGCGCGGCGGAGGAGCTTGTCGGCGATCCAGCCACAGTTTCGGAGAGCGTCGCGCTCCTGGCGCAGGATCTTCGCGACGCGCTCAATGCGCGGCAACATGAAGGGTGACCGCGTCGCGAGAACTGAGTCGGGACGATGCGGGGGTGACCCTCGCACGAACCCGACCCGTGCATCGTTCCGCGTTGCTAGACTGACGCTCGCCGCAACTGGCGCAGTGGGTCACCCACAGGGAGCGGCAAGGAGTTCTTCGACTGCTGGTCGCACGCCTGGGCCACTGGTCACCGGAAGCTAGGTGCCGGCGACCCGCCGGCGTACAGACAAGGACCGTCATGACTACTGACTCCAGCGCCACCGCAGCGGTGATGAACGCCACGCTGCAGGACTTCGACCCCGAGATCGCCCAGGTCCTCGACCGCGAGCTGGGCCGCCAGCGCGACTACCTCGAGATGATCGCGTCCGAGAACTTCGTGCCGCGCTCCGTGCTGCAGGCGCAGGGCTCCGTGCTCACCAACAAGTACGCCGAGGGCTACCCCGGCCGCCGCTACTACGGCGGCTGCGAGGAGGTCGACGTCGCCGAGTCGATCGCGATCGATCGCGCCAAGGCCCTCTTTGGCGCCGAGTACGCCAACGTCCAGCCCCACTCCGGCGCGACCGCCAACGCGGCCGTGCTACACGCTCTCATCAACGCGGGCGACAAGATCATGGGCCTGTCGCTCGCGCACGGCGGTCACCTCACGCACGGCATGAAGCTCAACTTCTCCGGCAAGCTCTACGACGTCTCCGCCTACGGACTCGACGAGGCGACGCACCGCATCGAGATGGACAAGGTGCGCGAGCAGGCGCTCGCGACCCGCCCCGACGTCATCATCGCCGGCTGGTCCGCGTACCCCCGTCACCTCGACTTCGCCGCGTTCCGCGAGATCGCGGACGAGGTGGGCGCGAAGCTGTGGACCGACATGGCGCACTTCGCGGGCCTCGTGGCCGCGGGCCTGCACCCGAGCCCCGTGCCGCACTCCGACGTGGTGTCCTCGACCATCCACAAGACGCTCGGCGGCCCCCGCTCGGGCCTCATCGTGTCGCGCGACACCGCTCTCGCGAAGAAGCTCAACTCCGCGGTGTTCCCCGGCCAGCAGGGCGGGCCGCTCATGCACGTGATCGCCGCCAAGGCCGTGGCGCTCAAGGCCGCCGCCGCGCCGGAGTTCAAGGAGCGCATGGAGCGCGTCCTCGAGGGCGCCCGGATCATCGCGGACCGCCTCACCTCTCCCGACGCGATCGAGGCCGGCGTCAACGTGGTCACCGGCGGCACGGACGTGCACCTGGTGCTCGCGGACTTGCGCCACTCGCCGCTCGACGGCCAGCAGGCGGAGGACCTCCTCCACGAGGTGGGCATCACGGTCAACCGCAACGCGGTACCGTTCGACCCCCGTCCCCCCATGGTCACCTCCGGCGTGCGCATCGGCACCGCGGCTCTCGCCTCGCGCGGGTTCGGCGCCGAGGAGTTCACCGAGGTCGCCGACGTCATCGCCACCGCGCTCAAGGGCGGCGCAGACATCGACGCCCTGCGCGCCCGTGTCGCGAAGCTCGCGGACTCCTTCCCGCTGTACGAGGGCCTCGCGCAGTAATGGCCCCCGCCACTCAGGGGCCGCGGGTTCTCGATGGCAAGGCGACCGCTGCTGCCATCAAGGCCGAGCTGACCGAGCGGGTGACGGCGCTGCGCGAGCGCGGCGCCGTCCCCGGCCTCGGGACGCTGTTGGTCGGTTCGGACCCGGGTTCGACCTGGTACGTCAACGGCAAGCACGCCGACTGCGCGGAGGTGGGCATCGCCTCGATCCGCGAGGACCTGCCCGAGACCGCCACTCAGGAGGAGATCGAGGCCGCGGTCGCGCGCCTCAACGCGAACCCGGAGTGCACCGGATTCATCGTGCAGCTGCCGCTGCCGCACGGCATCGACACCAACCGCGTGCTCGAGCTGATTGACCCCGACAAGGACGCGGACGGCCTCCACCCGACCAACCTGGGCCGGCTCGTGCTGCGCACGTCCGAGGAGATCACGTCGAGCCTGCCGTGCACGCCCAAGGGCATCATCGAGCTCATGACGCGCCACGGGATCGACCTCAACGGCAAGGAGGTCGTGGTGGTGGGCCGCGGGACCACGGTGGGCCGCAGCATCGGCCTGCTGCTCACCCGCAAGGCCGTCAACGCGACCGTGACGCTGTGCCACACGGGCACGGCGGACCTTGCGTCGCACACGCGCATGGCCGATGTCGTGGTCGCCGCCGCGGGCGTGCCCGGGATCGTGACGGCCGACATGGTCAAGGACGGCGCGGTGCTCATCGACGTGGGCGTCTCCCGCGTCACCGATCCCGCGACCGGCAAGTCGCGCGTGGCTGGGGACATCGATGCCGCGGCGCGAGAGAAGGCGTCGTGGTACTCGCCCAACCCGGGCGGTGTGGGTCCCATGACCCGCGCGATGCTGCTCGCGAACGTGGTCGAGAGCGCGGAGCGGGCGCTCGGCTGATCCGGCTCGCTTGGGTCGGCGTGACTGACCTCTGGTGCGCCTGATTCTTGGCGTGACTGAGCTTCGGCGCGCCTCGGAACGCGGGCCCATTGCTCGATGGCCCGCGATTCGGGTCGCGCTGACCCGAATCGCGGGCCGTCTGCGGGGCCGCCCGCTCGCGCGGCGGGGGCATGCGGCGTGTGGCGGGCGGCGGGTGATGCGCGTGCCAATGGCGACGGGGGACGCGATGTCGGTGCGAGCCGGTAGCGTCGTGGCCATGAGAATCGCTTCCGTCAACGTCAACGGCATTCGCGCTGCCGCGCGCAAGGGCATGGGCGACTGGCTCGCCGCGGCCACCCCCGACGTGGTGTGCCTCCAGGAGGTGCGCGCGCCGCTCGAGACCACCGCTCCGCTCGTGGGCGAGGGCTGGCACGTGGTCGAGCAGGCGTGTGAGATCAAGGGGCGCGCGGGTGTCGCGATCGCGTCGCGCACGCCGCTCACGGACGTCATCGCGGGCGTCGACGCGCTGGGCGGCGCGATGGGCGAGCCGGTCCACACCGGGCGGTGGATCGAGGCGACCGTGGAGTCGCCCGCGGGACCCGTGCGCGTCGTGAGCGTCTACATGCACTCCGGCACCGCGGGCACTCCGTCGATGGATGACAAGTACGCGATGCTGGAGGCCGCGACCGCGCGCATGGCGGCGCTGCGACCGCAGTACGAGCGGGTCGTGGTGATGGGCGACATCAACATCGCTCACACCGAGAATGACATCAAGAACTGGAAGGGCAACCTCAAGTCCGCCGGCTTCCTGCCCGAGGAGCGCGCGTATCTCACGCGCTGGGTCGAGGCGGGCTGGGTCGACGTGCACCGCGCCCTCGAGGGCAACCGCCCCGGTCCGTACACGTGGTGGTCGATGCGGGGCCAGGCCTTCGACAACGATGCCGGTTGGCGCATCGACTACCAGTACGCGTCGCCTGCGCTCGCGGCCGCCGCGACCGCGGTGCGCGTGGACCGTCAGGCGAGCTGGGACTCCCGGTGGACCGACCACGCGCCGCTCGTGGTCGACTACGCGCTCTGACGCGGGGGCCTACACCAGCAGGAACGTGGGTCGGGGGAGACCCCGCGCGACGAACATCGCGTCGACCTGATCGGCGATGTGCTCGGCCTGGGTGGCGCGCACGAGGGCGATCGCGCCGCCGCCAAACCCGGCCCCCGCGAGCCGGGCGCCCAACGCGCCAGCAGCGAAGGCCGTGTCGACCGCGAGGTCGAGCGCGGGAGTGCTCGCATCGTAGTCAGCGCGCAGCGAGCCGTGGGAGTCGAGCATGAGCGCGCCGATCTCGGTGAAGCGGTCGTGTGCGGGGCCCAGCCCCCCGAGCGCCGCGACCGCGTCGGCCACGCGCCGATCCTCGGTGACGATGTGCCGCGCGCGCCTGCGCGCGGTGGGGTCCTCGATGCCCGCGAGGCGCCTCACCCCGTCGGGCTCGTCGGCGAGCAGCCGCAGCGAGTCGACCCCGAGGGCCTGCGCAGCGAGCCGCGCGTCGCGGCTGCGGCGCGCATATGCGTCCATCCAGTCGTCGCGTCGCGCTCCCGTGTCGACGACGAGCAGGCGCAGCCCGTAGTCATGGAAATACAGCGGATAGCGGGTGAGGCTGGGAGGCACGGTAGCGAAATCCACCATGACTGCCTCGTCCTCAGCGCACCGCAACACCGTATGGGTGTCGAGTCGGCCGCAGGGGAAGCCAACGTAGGCGCTCTCGGCGTCCCACGCCGCCTCCGCGAGCTCGATCGCGCCAGCCTCGCCGTCGAGCGCAAGACCCCACACCGCATTGCACGCGAGCCCCACCCCCGCCGTGAGGGAGGCCGATGCCCCGAGGCCCGCCTCGAGCGGCAGGCACCCGACGATCGCGAGGTCGAGCCCGGTCACGGAGTAGCCGCGCTCGGTGAGCGCCCAGACGACGCCCGAGGCGTAGTAGGGCCAGTCGATGCCGGTGCCGGGAACGAGCGCGGAGATCGCCCCCTCCCATCGCTCGGGCTCGCCCGGCGGGGGATTGCCCGACACCATGCGCAGCGCCTCATCCTCGCGCCGGCGCACCGCGACAAACGTGCGGTGCGCGACCGGCGCCGCGAGCGAAAGACCCTCCGTGTAGTCGGTGTGATCGCCGATCACGGTGATGCGACCGGGAGCCGACACGATCGCTTCGGGCTCTCCTCCGAAGGCCTCCTCGAAGAGAGCGCGGGCGCGGTCGGAGCCCTCGTCGAGGGTCCACGGGATCAGCCAGCGAGGTGCATCGTCCTGGGGAGAGACGGTCACACCTGTCATTCTGCCAGTGAGTGACGCGGCGGGCGTGCGCCCGTGTTCACGGCGCGGCGCACGCGTGACAAGATGACAGGACACGCCACAGGAGGTCGCCATGCCACGCAAGCCCGCCGCGTCAGCGCCCGAGCCGGACCCCACGCCCCCGCCCGCGTCCGCTCCCGCGGATCTCCCTCCCAGCGTGCCGCCGGCCGCCGACGTGCCTGGCACCGAGCCAGCGGCGACGACCCAGCCCGTGCCCACCGCGGCATCGTCCCTTCCGCCGTCCGTCCTGGACCGGGTGAGGGACAACCGCATGGGCCCGCTCGCGGCCACACTGGGCGTCGCGCTGCTGGTGGCGATGCTGCTCGCCGTGCTGGTCCCGAACCGTCCCAACCTGTACGCCATGACCGTCCTGGGCCTGCTGCTCACGGCCGCCGTGGGCTTCACCGTCCGCTATCTGTCGCGCGAGCGCGGGCTGCGCGCGCAGGCGACCGCGCTGATCGCGACCGCGATCGGGCTGCACGTCATGGGCGTCACCGGGACGCTCGACGGCGCGGGCACTGGAGAGGGCGGGATGGTGAGCCTGTTGGGCATCGAGGGCCCCGGATTCGACGATGCCCTGCTGGGCGCGCTCGCGACGCCCGCCGTGTCGACGGGTGGCGTCGTGTGCGGACTGATCGCCGCGATCATCGTGGGCTGGGGACCGCGCTCCAAGGCCTGAGAGGCGCCCGAGCGCCCGGCCGCTACCTCTTGACGGGGGTGACCCCTAGCGAGCGGCCCGCCAGGCCGCGCTGGCGCGCGGTGAGCGTGCGTGCCACGGCGCGCAGGGCCGATGCCGCGGGGGAGTCCGGGTCCGAGATGACCACCGGGGTTCCGGCGTCGCCCGCCTCGCGCGCGGTGATGTCGAGCGGGACCTGACCGAGCAGCGGCACGTCCGTGCCGAGGGTCTTCGACAGGCGGCCCGCGACCGTCTGGCCGCCGCCCGAGCCGAAGACCTCGAGGCGAGTGCCGTCGGCCTGCTCGAGCCACGCCATGTTCTCGACCACACCCACGACGGACTGTGAGGTTTGCACCGCGATCGCGCCGGCACGCTCCGCGACGCCCGCCGCGGCGGACTGCGGCGTGGTGACCACGAGGATCTCGGCGTGGGGCAGCAGCTGCGCGACGGAGATCGCGATGTCGCCCGTGCCGGGGGGAAGGTCGAGCAACAGCACGTCGAGGTCGCCCCAGAACACGTCCGCGAGGAACTGCTCGATCGCGCGGTGCAGCATGGGTCCACGCCACACGACGGGCTGACCCTCGGGCACGAACATGCCGATCGACACGGCCTTGACCTCGTGCGCGATCGGAGGCAGCAGCATGTCGTCGAGTCGCGTGGGCTGACCCTCGACGCCCAGCATGCCGGGAATCGAGAAGCCAAAGATGTCCGCGTCGAGCACGCCCACCTTGAAGCCGTCCTGCGCCATCGCGGCGGCGAGGTTCGCCGTCACCGTCGACTTGCCCACGCCGCCCTTGCCCGAGGCGACCGCGTAGATGCGCGTCATGTTGCCCGGCTGGGTGAACTGGATGATGGGCTCGGGCTTGCCGCCGCGCAGGGTCGAGCGCAACTCGAGGCGCTGCTCCTCGGACATCACGCCCAGCTCGATGCGCACGTCCTCGACCCCCGACACCGTGCGCGCCGCGGCCTCGACGTCCGACGTGATGCGTTCGCGCATCGGACAGCCCTGCGTGGTGAGGTCGATTCCGATGACCGCGAGGTCCCCGTCCACGTCCACCGAGCGGACCATGCCGATCTCGGTGATGGGCCGGCGGATCTCCGGGTCGATGACCGTCGCGAGGGCGTCGCGGATGAGCTCGACGGTAGGCATGGCGTCCATCGTAGGCGCTCCCGCCGGGGGCTCAGCGCGCGCGGCGGCCGGGCTTGCGTTGGTCGTCGTCCGCGTCGGGCTCGTGGTCCTCGTCGCGCAGTTCCTCGAGAAGAGCGCGCAGCTCCGAGCGCACGAAGTCGCGCGTCGCCGTCTCGTTGACCGCTTGGCGCAGGGCCGCGACCTCGCGGGCGAGGTACTCGGTGTCCGCGAGGGAGCGGGCCGCCTGTTGGCGGTCCTGCTCGGCGGCCACGCGGTCGCGGTCGGCCTGACGGTTCTGGGCCAACAGGATCAGCGGCGCCGCATACGAGGCCTGCAGCGACAGCATGAGCGTCAGCGCCACGAAGCCCCACTCGTCGAAGCGGTACTCCTCGGGCCCCAGCGTGTTCCACCCGATCCACGCGATGACGAAGACCGTGAGGTAGAAGATGAAGCGCGGCGTGCCGAGGAAGCGCGCGATGGCCTCGGAGATGATGCCCGCGCGATCCGATCCCTTGCTGCGCCGGAAGAAGCCGCGCTCGGCGCCCTTGGGCCGATCCAGCCGGTCAGCCACGACCGCCTCCCGCGGTCGACTCCTGCGCGGCGTCGGCCTGCGTCGCGGCGGAGTCGTCCTCGTCCATGTGCTCGCGCCAGTCGCTGGGCAGCAGGTGGTCGAGGACGTCGTCGATCGAGATGGCGCCCACGAGGCGGTGCTCATCGTTGACGACGGGCAGCGCGAGGATGTCGTACGCAGCCATGCGACGCGCGACGACCGACAGGTGGTCGCCCGGGTGCAGCGGCGCGATCGCGGGATCCACGAGACCGCCAATGGAGTCGTGGGGAGGCTCGCGCAGGAGCCGCTGAATGTGCACGAGCCCGATGTAGCGGCCCGTGGGCGTCTCGAGCGGGGGACGCACCACGAACACCATCGAGGCGAGAGCGGGCGGGAGCTCGTTCTTGCGCACCAGCGCAAGGCACGTCGCGACCGAGGTCTCGGGGCCCACGATCACGGGCTCGGTGGTCATCAGGCCACCCGCGGAGTCGTCCTCGTAGCCCAGCAGCTGCTCGACGTTGCGCGCGTCCTCGGGCTCCATGAGCTCGAGCAGCGCCGCCGCCTGCGTCGCGGGCAGGTCGCCTAGCAGGTCCGCGGCATCGTCGGGATCCATGGCCTCGAGGACGTCCGCCGCGCGCTCGGACTGCAGCGTCGACAGCAGGATGATCTGCTCGTCCTCCGGCATCTCCTCGAGCACATCCGCGAGCCGCTCGTCGTCGAGGGCGGCGGCGATCTCGGCGGACCGCGAGGGCGTCATCTCCATGAGCGCCGCCGCGAGGTCGGCCGGCTTGTGGTCGCTGAAGGCCTCGATGACCAGCGAGGCGCCCTGGTTCTTGTCGCGCACGGACAGCCCGGTCACCTGGTCGACGTCGACGACGAGCGCCTCGCCCCTGCGCGAGAAGCCGAGCACGCCGGTGCGACGCTGGGCGCGGCGCACGTAGAGCTTGGTGAGCCGCCACGTCTTGGTGCGGTCCTGCTCCATCGCGATGTCCTCGATGTACGCGGTCGAGCGGTCCTCCTTGAGCTTGACCGACCTCTCGAACAGCTCCGCGATCGCGAGCGTCTCGCCCTGGCGCGCCTTGAAGCGGCGCAGGTTGATGACGCCGGTGCAGATGACCTGGCCCGGGTTGATCGCGGTGACGCGCGTGAGGGGCATGAAGACGCGCCTGCGCCCAGGAACCTCGACCACGAGCCCCACCGCGGTGGGCGGGGTGCCGCCCGTGCGGCGCACCACCACCACGACATCGCGGACGCGCCCCACGGCGTCGCCGAGCGGGTCAAAGACCGTGGTGCCCGCGAGGCGCGCGATGTAGACGCGGTCGACTGCGGTGCTCATGTGTCCAACCTCATGTGCCCAGCGTAGTCCCGGCTTATGCGCGCACAGCCTCCCAGCACTCGAGCAGCGCCGCGACGCTCGCGCGCACGTCGTCCTCCGTGGTCGCCTGGTCCGACACGGAGATCCGCATCGCGGGCCTGCCCTTCCAGACCGTGCCCCCCGCCCACATGGTCCCCTCGCGCTGCGCCGCCTCGATTACGGCGGCCGTCACGGCATCGTCCCCCCGTCCGCCGGGCGCGGAGCCAAAGGCGACCATGACCTGGTTGAGGGCCACGGGCGCGAGCACCTCGACGCCCGCATCGCACAGGAGCGACGCGAAGAGACGCGCGCGGGCGCACGTGCGGTCGATGAGATCGGCGACGCCGGAGCGGCCGTTCGACGCGAGCATCGCCCACGTCTCGATGCCGCGGGCGCGCTGCGACATCTGCAGGCCCAGGCTCATGAGCGGGCGCGCGTCCCCGCTCGCGACGTAGGCGGCGCTCATGGCCGTCGTGCGCTCGAGGTCGGCGCGCTCGCGGACGATCGCGATGCCCGAGTCGTACGGGACGTTGAGCCACTTGTGGGCATCGGTGCCCCACGAGTCGGCGAGAGCGGCGCCCGCCACCTGGTGGCGCAGCAAGGGCGAGGCGGCGGCCCACAGCCCGAACGCGCCGTCGATGTGCACCCAGCCGCCGCGCTCGCGCACCCCGGGGATGATCGCCTCGAAGGGGTCCGAGGCCCCCGTGTTGACGTTGCCGGCCTGCAGCACCACGAGCGTGAGGTGGTCGGTGTCGGTGGGGAAGCGCGCCGCGTCGATCGCGCCGGTCGCGTCCGTGGGGACGCGCTCGATCCGGTCCACTCCCAAGCCCGCGAGCCGCAGGGCCTTGAGTGCGGAGACGTGAACCTCCTCGCCGGTGATGACGCGCAGCGCGGGTGCCCCGAAGAGCCCGTCCGCGTTGACGCTCCACCCCGCGCGGGTGAGCAGCGCGTCGCGGCCCGCGAGGATGCCGGTGAGGTTTGCGAGGGTCGCTCCCGGGGTGAACGTCGCGGTGGCCGTGGGGGGCAGGCTCAGCAGGTCGAGCACCCAGCCCGCCGCGACCTCGTCCAAGGTGGAGGCGACGGGCGACATCACGGGCAGTGCGGGATTCTGGTCCCACTGGCCCGCGAGCAGGGCCGCGGCGCCCGCGGCGTTGTCGACGCCGCCGTTCACGAACCCGAAGAAGCGGCCCTGTGCCTGCGCGACGGTCGCGGGGGAGCCGAGCGTGTCGAGCTCGACGAGCACCTCGCGCGCGTCGCGTGGGCCGTCCTGCAGCGGCCGGCGGAACGCGTCGAGCGCGGCGACCGCCTCCGGATCAGGCGCGATGGGACGATGCCTGGCGCCGGCCACGTACGAGGCCGCCCGTCGCGCCGCCTCCGTGATGAGGCCGATGCGCTCGCGGGCGAGGGCCAGGGAGGTCGGGTTGGTGAGGGCGCGGTCGAGGGTGGCCCGCGGTGCGGCGCCGGGGCGGGCCAGATCGGTGAGGGACATGCCAGCATCCTCGTGTCGAGTGGCCCCCGTGGACCAGGGCCAGTTCGGGAAGTCATGGCCCTTGGCAGAAGGTGCCAGTTCGGGGTGAGATGGACCCATGCGCACCACCGCCGACCAACTCTCTGGCGTGCTCGACCACTGGAAGTCGGGCACGGGACCGCTGTACCAGCAACTCGCCGACGCGATCGTGTCTCTCGCGGAGGCGGGCTCCCTCGAGCACGGCGCGCGGCTGCCGTCGGAGCGTGCCCTCGCCGTCCAGCTTCACCTGTCGCGCAACACCGTGACCGCCGCGTACCAGCGGCTGCGCGATCAGGGGTGGCTCGAGGCCTCTCCCGGCTCCGCGCCGCGGTTGGGGATGCGCTCTCGCGGGGTGTCCGCGCTCACGGCCCAGGATCGCTTCTCGAGGATCCTTGTGGGGCAGCAGGAGCCGCTCGTCGCGCTCAACACCGCGTCGCCGCCGCCCGCACCCGCGGTGTCCGAGGCGCTGTCGCGGCCCGAGGAGTTCTTGGGTGCGATCGCGGCCGTGGGCAACGGCTACGCGGCGCTGGGGGACCGGGATCTCACGCTCGCGGTGACGGATCACCTGCGCGCGCTTGGCATCGCGGCGCGGCCCGACGAGGTCGTCATCACGTCGGGTGCGCAGCAGGCCCTGTGGCTCGCGGTGACCGCGCTCGCGAGCGCGTCGACCCCGGTGGCGCTCGAGGCGATCACGTATCCGGGTGTCTTCGACGCGATCCAGGCCGCGGGCTCTCGGCCCCTCGCGCTGCCCATGAGCGACACCGGCCTCGACGTCGAGGGAGCGGCCAAGCTGCTCCGCGCCGCGCAGCCCGACCTCGCGTATGTGACCACGTTCAACAACCCCACGGGAACCGCGCTGCGCGACGGCGACGCGGTGCGCCTGCTCGAGGCCGCGGCAGCGGCGGAGACCACGGTGATCGACGATCGCATCATCGGCGACCTCGCGCTCGACGGCTCGCGGCCGCGCCCGTTCGCGGCCCTGGGCACGCGTGCGTCGGTGGTGACCATTGGGGGTCTGTCCAAGGTCTTCTGGGGCGGGCTGCGCATCGGCTGGCTGCACACCAACGCGACCCTGGCCGCCCAGCTGCGTCACCGCCGCGCCGCGATGGACCTCGGCAGCCCGGCGCTGTTCCAGCGGCTGGGCGCGCGGCTGCTGCGCGAGCACTTCGAGGAGACGCTCGCGTGGAGGATCGAGACTCTGCGCGAGTCACTCGGGGTCGCGCGCGAGGCGATCACGGAGGCGGGGCTCGACTGGGAGTACGTCGAGCCGGCCGGCGGACCGTCGCTGTGGGTGCGCCTGCCAGGAATGTCGGCGGAGCGCTTCGCCGAGCGGGCCGAGCGCGCGGGCGTGCCCGTGGTCGCCGGATCGGCGTTCTCGGTGGTGCCTGGGTCGGGATCGGATCGCTTCCGGCTGCCCATCTACCTGCCGCCCGAGCAGATCCGGCTGGGGATCAAGGTGCTCGCCGAGCGCGCGGCCTGAGGACTCGCCGCCGCCCGCCACCCCCACCTCCCCTTTTCGCAAGTCACACATCTGGCGACAGGTGGAGCGCGAATCACGCACGAATCGCGAGACACCGGTCCTCAGAGGTGTGACTTGCGGGGGGTCGCGCGGGTGGGGGTCCGGGGCCGGTGGGCGCGGGTGCGGCTGCCCCTAGGCCCCCGCGAGACTGACGGAGCGCAGCCGCGACTCGGGCTCGAGAGAGGGGTGCACGGTGATGAGCTCGTCGGCGCGGGCCGCGGCTGCGAACTCCTCGAGCCCCGCGCGCACCTGCTCTGGGGTGCCGACCGCAGCCTTCGACATCATCGCCGCGATCCCCGCGCCCTGCTCGGTCGTGAGGAACGCGTCGATCTCCGCGTCGCTGTAGTCGCGCGCCGCGGGCCCCCGCGCAAGGAGCGACCTCACGCGGTACCGGCGGGCGGCCTCGAACTCGGCAACGGCATCGGCCTCATCCTCCGCCGCCACCACGTTGACGCCCGCGATGACGTGCGGCTCGGGGTGCGCCTCGCTGGGCGTGTAGGTGCCCCGGTAGAGCGCGACGGCCTGCTCGAGGGCCTGTGGGGCGAAGTGCGAGGCGAACGCGAAGGGCAGGCCGAGCTGCGCCGCGAGTTGGGCGCCGAACAGCGACGAGCCCAGGATGTACAGCGGCACGCGGGAGTGTGCGCCCGGTGTCGCGGTGAGGCCGTCGGGACGGGAGTCACCCGCGAGCAGCCCCTGCAGCTCGACCACGTCCTGAGGGAAGCGATCCGAGGCGTCAGGGGTGCGCCGCAGCGCCGCATAGACGGCCCGCTCGCCGCCGGGTGCCCGGCCCAGCCCCAGGTCGATGCGGCCCGGGTGCAGCGCCGCGAGCGTGCCGAACTGCTCCGCGACCACGAGCGGCGAGTGATGCGGAAGCATGACGCCGCCCGCGCCGAGCCGGATGGCCGAGGTGTGGGCCGCGACGTGCGCGATCACCACGGCGGGTGCGGACGATGCGATGGTGGGCATCCCGTGGTGCTCGGCGTACCAGACGCGGCCGTAGCCGGCGGACTCGGCGGTGCGGGCGAGCTCGACCGAGTGGGCGAGGCTTTCCGCGGCGGTGCCGCCGGGGCGGATGAAGGCGAGATCGAGCAGGGACAGGGCGACGGGCATGGCGGCCTTTCGGGCGGGGAGGGTGATGCTCCCTCAACGCGCGAGACCCCCGTGGGTATGCCCGGGGAGGCGCGGCGATGCCGCGACGATGCGGCGGGGTCTACGACCCGTCGCGCTCGCCGGTGACCTCCGCCGCGCCCGCGGCGACCTCGTCCGCGGTGCCGTGTGTGGCATCGTCCAGTCCCCTCGACCGTCGCACCCGCACGGTCACTACGTGAATCGCGCCGGCGAGCGCGAAGGCGCCCACGAAGAGCAGCAGCGCGGCGACGGGGTTCTCCATGAGGGTCGGGTCGATCACCATGACCGCAGCCAGCACCAGCATGGTCACGCCCGCGATGAGCTTGAGCAGCTCGCCGTGCTTGTCCTGCATCTTGGTGGCGCGCATGGTCGCGACGGCGATACCGAACACGATGAGCTCGTCGAGCAGGAACGGGATCATGTAGGCCACAAACAGCAGGCCGGTCTGCGCGGGACCCACGTCGTTGGCCTGCAGCAGGCCCGTCCACAGCACGGGGAAGCCCGCCGTGCACGGGGTCTCGAGGAGCGACACACCCACCGCGAGCACCACTGTTGCGCCCAACGCCGGCAGCAGCGCCTTCTTGCCCGCGGCCTCACGCATGCGCCGGTAGATGCCGGGCTTAGCGGAGTCCGAGATCGTGAAGGACAGCCCCTTCTTGAAGGCGAAGTAGTCCTTGACCGACACGATGCCGAACACGCCGGCGACCAGCGCGACCACCACCTGAATCCAGCCCAGGAAGCCCACCACCGTGAGCGCCGAGTAGAACGCGGCCATGTAGAGCGCGTACATCGCGGCCGTGACGGTGAGGAACGTGGTGCCGATCGCGATGACGCGGCGGCGGTTGTTGGTGCGCAGCACGATCGTCAGCAGGACCGAGATCACCCATAGCGAGCACGGGTTGATGCCGTCGACAAACCCGATGATGAGGGTCGAGACCAGCAGCGACTTGTCGCCGAGCGAGACGTCGCCGACGAGGGGCACCTCGATGAGCGTGCCGTCGTCCTCGACGGTGCAGATGCCCTCCTCCTGCGAGCACGTGCCGGCGCCCGCGGTGCCATAGACGCCCGGTCGCGGCGCCTCGCCGCGGTCGACCTGCGCGAGTGCGGCGGCGAGGTCCTGGGAGATGGGGTCCGTCCAGCCGATCCAGATGCGCTCGCCCACGATCGTCGTGGGCACTGACCCGGCCTCGAAGTCCATCTCCTCGCCCACGCGGGCGAAGAGGTCGCGGTTCGCGGCGTCGTTCCACACCTCGAGCTGCACGATCTCGAGGTCCGGATACTGGCTCGCGACGCGCTCGAGCCACTCCTTCTCCTCGGCGCAGTTGGGGCAGCCGTCGCCCCAGAACAGCACGAGGTCTGCCTCGGGGAGGGACGATGCCTCGGTCGGGTCGGCGACGTCGGTGGTGGCCGTCCCGGCGACGGTGGCGGGTGCGGCGGTCCACGAGGTGGCCTGGGCGGGTGCGGAGACGAGGAGGAGCCCGCCCAGCACCGCCGACCCGAGCACGAGGAGGCGTGGCAAGCGTGCGGCGGCGTGCATGGAGTCTCCTCGGGGTCGGCTTCGGCCGGTGCCAGGTTAGGCGTGGACCCCGCCCGCGGCGTGGGCAGTTGGTCCCGTGGTGTGGGCGCTGAGGGGCCGCGGGCGCTACGGTCGAGGCAGCGGGTCCCAGGACCGATGCGGGGCGGGGGAGGAGCGACGATGCTGCTGTTCTACGTGGACGAGTCGGGCGGGACCACGATGGGCGGCTCGCTCGCGCCGCTGGTCGAGGGGCGCACCCACGTGCGCGATCTCTTCGCGCTCGCGGCGGTGGGCATCCACGACTCGTCGCGGGAGCCGCTCGCGGAGGAGCTGGTCGCCGTCAAGGCTCGCCACTTTGGCGAGGGCGCCGTCGCGCGCGCGTGGGGCGAGACGGAGATCAAGGGGCGCAACCTCGCCGAGGCCGCGCGGGCGCGCGAGGGTCACGCGCCGCGAGACCTACCCGCAGGCTATGCGGCCGTCGCGGATCCGGCGAGGCTCGGCAATCTGCTGCGCGACCTGGGGCAGCTGTTCGCGAAGTTCCGCCCACTGGTCTTCACGGTGATCGTCGACAAGCGGGCCCTGCGCGCGATCGACCCCCTCGCGAGCCCTCTCGGCATCGCGTACGCGCGCCTCTACGAGCGCGTCGCTCAGACGCTCGGCAGCGTCAACAGGGGTGAGGGGGCGATCTTTGTGGCCGACCGCCAGGATGAGCACGAGGCGTACTTCGACTCGGGCGCGATGCACCACGTGCGTCGCGAGATGGCGTCCAAGGGCGTCAACCGCCCCAACTTCAACCTCGTCATCGACAAGCCGGTGTGGATCGACCCGACCCTCAGCACGTGGGATCGCGAGCTCATCCAGCTGCCCGACCTCGTGGCCTTCGCGGTCCGGGCCTGGTATGCGCACGGCCGCCCGCCCGCGGCGCGGCACTATCTGTGGGACAAGATCGAGCCGTGCTTCGCCGCGCACTGGAACACCACCAAGGCGCAGGGCGGCGGCATCATGGTCTACCCGGACCCCGGCAGGTATCCGCCGGTGCGGTGAGCCTGCGGGTCAGGCGCGGCGCAGTCGCGCCATCCACTGTTCGATCGCGTCGACCTCACGGGGGAGCGCCGCGGACAGGTTTTCCGCCCCGTCCTCGGTGACCAGGACATCGTCCTCGATCCTGATCCCGATCCCGCGCAGCTCCGCGGGCGCCGCGAGGTCGCCCTCCTGGAAGTACAGGCCGGGCTCGATCGTGAAGACCATGCCGGGCTCGAGGACGCCCTCGAGGTAGAGGTCGCGCTTGGCCTCGGCGCAGTCGTGGACGTCGAGACCCAGGTGGTGGCACGTGCCGTGGACCATCCAGCGTCGGTACAGCTTGGACTCCGGGTCCTCCTGCGCGGGGGCGATGCCCCACTCGGTGAGGCGCTGCTCGATGACCTCCATCGCCGCGAGGTGAACGTCGAGGAAGCGGATGCCGGGCCTGACGATGGCGAAGGCCGCATCGGCGGCCTCGAGCACGATCTCGTAGACCCTACGCTGCGTCGCGGTGAAGGTGCCGTCGACCGGCAGCGTGCGCGTGATGTCCGCGGTGTAGAGGCTCTCGACCTCGACGCCCGCGTCGAGCAGCAGGAGGTCACCCGCACGCACCTGGCCCGTGTTGGAGATCCAGTGCAGGGTGGTGGCGTGCGGGCCCGAGGCGGCGATGGTCTCGTAGCCCACGCCGTTGCCCTCCTCGCGCGCGTGGCCGTCGAAGGTCGCCTCGATCACGCGCTCGCCGCGCTTGTGGCCGATTGCGCGCGGCAGCTCGGGGACCACTCGCTCGAAGCCCGCGATGGTCGCGTCGACAGCGTCGCGCAACTGCTGGATCTCGTACTCGTCCTTGACGAATCGCATCTCGGACAGCGCGACCCGCGCCTTCTTGCTCGGCTGATTCGCGGTGCGCACGCCCTTCGGGAGGTCCGCCAGCGCCCTCGTCTCGATGCCGGTCATCGCGGCAAACTCCGCGAGGCCCGGGCGGCGCCCGATCCAGAACTCGCCCGCCGCGGGGTCCGAGTAGAAGCCCTCGTCCCCCGGCTGCGCGGGCGGGATGAGGTACAGCGTGACGTCGTGCCCCTCGCCCTCGCGGGGCTCGAACACCAGGATCGCGCCGGGCTCGCGGTCGATCCCCAGGCCGGTGAGGTAGGTGAAGTCCGACGACGGGCGGAAGCGATAGTCCGTGTCGTTGGCGCGGGTCTTCAGGGTGCCGGCCGGCACCACGATGCGTTCGCCTGGGAAGCGTGCGCTCAGCCGCGCTCGCCGCTCGGCGGCGTAGGGCGCGGCCGCGATTCGCGTCACCTCGACGTCCTCGTGTGGCGCCCAGTGCTCGCCCATGAAGTCCTTGAACTCCTGCGTGGAGGGGCGGGTGGTGCGGGCCTTGTTGGTCTGGACCTTGTCGTTCACCTCGCCATGCTCCCACGGCTCGGGCGGGGGACGAATCGTGCGAAGGGGACGGATTGCATCGTCCCTGGTCATGGTCGTGTTGCAATCCGCGCCAGGATGCCTAAAACGGCCGCGGCGAGAGCCGGTGCGGCCATAGGATCATCGTGGCCTCACGGCCGTCCCCGACCCTGAAGGAGAGCACAGTGCTCGCACGCATCACCTCCGCCGTGGCGGCCTCGCTCGTCGCGGCGACGCTCGTCGCGACGCCCGCGGGTGCCGTCCCCCGCCCATCGCTTCTCGACGAGGCACAGGCCCTCGCCGCCGAGGCCCGGACCGCCGTCGACGCCGTCAACGCGGCATACGTCGCCCGCGACGTCGACGTGCTGCTCGCCAGGGCTGCCGAGGTCGACGCGGCCGACGCCGCCCTCGAGGACCTGCTCGCCCAGGCGCAGGCCGCGGTTGCCGACGCCGACGCCGCCGCGGACAACGCTCGGGACGTCGTCGAGGCCGCCGAGGTGGACGTCGACCAGTACGCGCTGCTCGATGCCGAGGTCGTGGCCGCCCAGACCGAGTACGACGACGCGGTGGCCGCGCTCGCAGCGATCGATGTGACCATCGCCTCGCTTGGGGCTCAGCTGGCCGCGACGCCCGCGACGATCGCTGGACCCCCGATGTGCTTTCCCGATGCCGTCGTCGGGACGATATGCCTCCCGGGTATGTCGATGCCCAACCCGACGTACACGTCGCTGCAGATACAGGTCGGAACCGCACAGGCGAACCGCGTGAGCGCGCAGGCTACGCTCACCACTGCGTCGGACACCCTTGGCGATGCGATCGCGGCGCGCGACGTCTACGCGGGTGCCGCCGACGCTCTCGCAGTCGCGATCGTGACCCGGGACTCCGTCGTGATCGTGGCCGCAGCCGCCGCGGATGAGCGCGACGAGATCACGAACCTGCACCACGAGGTGCACTGGCTCGCCGGGGAGGTCGCGGACCGCCGTCTCGATGCTGCGGACCTGGTCGCGTTCGAGGAGTCTGCCGGCTGGACGTTCGGTGAGCCGAGCGAGGCCTCCGCGGGCGACACGGTCCGCCTCGAGTTCTCCCTGGTGAACACGGCGGCGTTCCAGCTGTTCGACGCCACGGTCGCCGTGGTCGAGCCCGCTGGACTCGACGCGACGTGCGACATCACGGATGGCACGATCGCCGCCGGCGAGGCGGTCTCCTGCACCGTCGACTACACCGTCACGAGCGCCGATGCGGCGCGCGGTTCCGTCGACATCACCGTCGAGCTCACGGGCTTCCTGCCGATCGGTCCGGGCAACCCGCGCGCCGCCGCGGTTGCCAATGGCACCGAGGTCACGGTGGCGCAGACCTTCTCGTTCGACGTCGCTGCCGCGGCTGTCGTGGACGAGGAGGAGGACGTGGTGACCGACACCGCCCCCGTGCGGGACCGGGACGCCACGGTCGCCGACGAACTCTCTGACACCGGCGCCGAGTCCCTTCCGCTCCTGGTGGTGTCTGCATCGCTCATTGCGGCAGGCGCGCTGCTCGTGTCCCGCCGCCGCGCGCGGGCGTAACCCGAGCATCGTCCCCACGAAGGCCGGGTCCCGTGCGGGGCCCGGCCTTCGACGTGCCTAGGCTGGTGACGTGCGCATCGACCTCCACACCCACTCGTCCGTCTCGGACGGCACCGGCACGCCCGCGCAGGTGATGCGCGAGGCCGCGGCCGCGGGACTCGACGTGGTCGCGCTCGCGGACCACGATTCGACCGACGGCTGGGACGAGGCCGCCGCCGAGGCCGACCGTCTGGGGCTCGGCTTCGTGCCGGCAATCGAGGTGTCGGCACGCGACCGGTGGGTCTCGATTCACATGCTCGCGTACTGGCCGCGAAGGAACGATGCTGGCCTCGCCGAGATCCTGTCGCTCACCAGGGAGGCCAGGCTGGGGCGCGCGCGGTCCATGGTCGAGAAGATCGCGATCGACTACGAGCTCGCGTGGGAGGACGTGGTCGAGCAGGCGGGTGGCGCCGCGACGGTGGGGCGGCCCCACATCGCCGATGCGCTCGTGGCGCGCGGTCACTTCCGCGTGCGCGACGAGGTCTTTGTCGAGGTGCTGCACAACAGTTCGCCGTATTACGTGCCGCACTACGCTCCGGACGTTCACGATGCCGTGCGAGCCATCCGCTCGGCGGGAGGTGTGCCGGTCTTCGCTCATCCAGGGGCCCACGCGCGGGGGCGGGTCGTGTCCGACTCGGTGATCGCGTCGCTCGCCGCGGCGGGGCTCGCGGGGCTCGAGGTGGACCACCGGGACCACGACGCGAACCAGATCGAGCGGCTCGGCGAGCTCGCGGAGCGTCATGGGCTCATCCGGACGGGGTCGTCGGACTATCACGGCATGGGCAAGCTCAACCGGCTGGGCGAGAACCTCACGTCGGAGGCGGCCTTCGAGGCGCTGGTGGCGCAGCGCGGGTAGCGGAGGCGGAGTGCGTGGCTGGGGCTGCGGCGACACCGAGCCCCACGGCAGAAGGGGGGGGGCCCCCCCGGGGCCCCCCCCCAAGTTGCAATATATTGGATAAATCCCCCCGGCGTTGGAATGTACGCCCGCGCACCCCCCCCCCCCGCCCCCCCCCACGCGCCGCGACC
>NZ_BAABRR010000017.1:0-21204 GCF_039545075.1 Demequina sediminis
CTGGTACAACGCCCGCCGACGCCACAGCGCCCTGGGCTACCTCAGCCCGCTAGAGTACGAACGCCACCAGCTCGCGCTGGCCGCATGACCAACCAACTACCTGTCCGGGAAACGGGGTCAACTTCACCCGTCGCGGTGTCCGAGGGTGCGGGCGCGGGGCTCGCGGATCCTCCCGCACCCGTCGCGAGTGCGGTGGGGGTGGGGGAGGCGGGCGAGGCCGCGCCGCCGCAGCCGGCCAGGAGCACGCCGACAATGGTCGCGGCGGCTGCCCCCCGCAGGTGCGTGGCGTCCATGGCGTCCCCAGCCGGCGGGGGAACGGCCCCGCCGGCTGCAGTCTCTCTCGCCCAGTGCGCGTGAGCCATACGACGTTGCGCGTAGCGGTGCGAGCGAGGCTAGGGCGTGGGCAGCCCGCCGTTGACGTTGATGGTCTCGCCCACCACGTAGCTCGACTCGGGCGAGGCGAGGAACACGTAGGCAGGGGCACACTCGACCGGTTGTCCCATGCGGCCCAGCGCGGTGTTCTCACCGAAGCCGTCGAGCTTCTCGGGCGGCTGCCCCTCGGTGACCTGCAGCGGCGTCCAGATGGGGCCGGGGGCCACCGCGTTGACGCGGATCCCGCGCGAGGCGAGTTGCTGCGCGAGCGCCTTGGTGTACGCGTTGATCGCGGCCTTGGTCGAGGCGTAGTCGACCAGGATCGGAGACGGCTTGTACGCCTGGACCGAGGTCGTGTTGATGATGGCCGAGCCCGCCGGGAGGTGCGGAAGCGCCGCCTGCGTGATCCAGAACATCGCGGAGATGTTGGTCGTGAGGGTGCGCTCGAGTTGCTCGGGCTCAAGGTTCTCGAAGTCGGTCTCGTAGACCTGGTGTCCCGCATTGTTGACCAGGATGTCGAGGCCGTCCAGCTGCTGCACGGCGTCCGAGACCAGCGACGTGCAGAACTCGTGATCGCGGATGTCGCCGGGCAACAGCACCGCGTGGCGGCCCGCATCCTCGATGAGGCGAGCGATCCGTTGGGCGTCCACCTGCTCCTCGGGCAGATACGACAGCGCGACGTCGGCGCCCTCGCGCGCGAAGGCGATCGCCACGGCGGCGCCGATTCCCGAGTCCGCGCCCGTCACGAGCGCCTTGCGCCCCTCGAGGCGCCCCGTGCCGCGATACGAGAGCTCCCCGTGGTCCGCGCTCGGCGTGAGATCCCTGTCGAGGCCGGGGAATGGCTGCTCCTGGGCCTCGCCGCGCAGGTCCGCGTAGCGCTCCTTGGGATTGTCGAACGTCAACTGGTCCCGCGTCATGCTGTCCTCCTCGACCCCGTGCGCCGGGGAAGGCGGCGGGAGCGGCGCATCCCACACGTGCGACAACCGACAAGGACCGCCAGACAATCCCCTTTGCCCGAGATTATGCCCGTTGGTGCTGTGGCGAGGGGTCGAGCGTCTCCCCGGTCAGCGACTCCGAGACGCTCCACAGGCGCGCGATCGCACGGTCGAGAGACCGGCCGCGCTCGCGCACGAGCAACCGGCGGACGGGATCCCCGGCAAGCGCCCACCGGGGGCCGTAGAGCGAGCCGCCGCGCGCGCGTGGGTCCGTCGCGGCGCGCAACTGCGACAGCGCGCCGCGCTCGGGGCTCATGCCCCTGCGCTCGGCATAGCGCTCCCAGAACGGTCCCTGGGTCCCACCGCCGCCCTCGCGCACGGTGCGCTTCTGAAGGTCAGTGTGGGAGATTCCGGGATGCGCCGCGAGGGCACGTGCGGGCAGGCCCGCGGCCCGCAGTGCGCGGTCGAGCCCGATCGCGAGATGGAGGGCCGCGAGCTTCGAGCGTCCGTATGCGGCCCAGTCCTCGTAGCCCTCGTCGAGGTGGGGGTCGGCGGGGTCGACGGGAGCGCCGACAAGTCGCGCGATCGACGTGGTGGTGACGATGCGTGCCGCGGGCGCGGCGACGATGCCCGGCATGAGCCGCGCGAGCAGGGTCCAGTGGCCGAGGTGGTTGACCGCGAGCTGGGTCTCGAAGCCATCGGGGGTGCGGCCCTGGGGCAGTGCCATGACGCCCGCGTTGGCGATGACGATGTCGATGCGCGAGTGCCGGCCGGCAATGAGGTCGCCCGCCGCGCGCGCCGCCTCTTGAGAGGCGAGATCGAGCGGGACGCTCTCGAGCGAGGCGCCCGGCACCTGCGAGAGGACCGCGGCCGTGGCATCGGCCGTCTTGGAGGGGGAGCGCGCCGCCATCACCACGTGGGCGCCCCTCCGTGCGAGCGCGGTAGTGCACGCCAGGCCCAGCCCGCCGTTGGCTCCGGTGACCACGGCGACGCGGCCGGTGAGGTCGGGAATGCTGTCGCTCGTCCAGGTCATGTCGACCCAACCCTCGGCGAGCGGCCGATGTTCCCGGTGTCGCCCTAGGGTGAGGACAGGGAGAGGAGACGGCGATGACGGCGGTGCTCTCGGTGCGACGGGCGGACATCACCAGGGTCGCGGTCGACGCGATCGTCAACGCGGCGAACTCGTCGCTCCTCGGAGGCGGCGGCGTCGACGGCGCGATTCACCGTGCCGCGGGTCCGGGACTGCTCGAGGAGTGTGCCGCGCTGCGTGGCTGCCCCACTGGGCAGGCGCGCATCACCGGCGGACACCGCCTTCCCGCGCGCCACGTGATTCATGCGGTGGGGCCCGTCTGGCACGGGGGAGACCAGGGCGAGGCCGAGGCCCTCGCGGGCTGCTACACCGCGGCGGTGGTGCTCGCGCAGGAGCACGGGTGCCGTTCGGTCGCCTTCCCGTCCATCTCCACGGGGATCTTCGGCTACCCGCAGGACCAGGCGGCGGCGATCGCGGTGCATGCGGTGCGACGAGCGCTCGCGACCGCGCCCGACGTGGAGTCCGTGGTGTTCTGCGTGTTCTCGGACGAAGACCTCGCGATCTACCGCGGCATCCTCTCGCACTGACGGCCAGACGCGCGACGCCGAGGTTGCTAGCGGTGGACCACCACCTTGCCGATCACGGAGGTCGACTCGACACGACGGTGGGCCTCGCGCAGCGAGGCCGCCGTGAATCCGTCGAGAAACTCGGTCGCGGTGGAGCGGATCTCGCCGCGGTCGGCGAGGTGTGCGACCTGCGCGAGCATCTCGCCCTGGCGGTGCATGTCCTTCGCCTGGTGGAACGCCCGGGTGAACATGAACTCCCAGTGCAGCGACATCGACTTCGACTTGAGCGGCGCGATGTCCTCGGCGCCGTCGTCGATCACCACGACGTGGCCGAAGGGGGTGCCAATCTTCGCGTACGACGCGATGTTGCCCGGTGTGTAGGCCGAGAACACGTATTCGACCCCCTCGGGGGCCTCCGCCAGCACCCCGGCGACCAGGTCGCGGTGGTCCACCACGGCATCGGCCCCCATCTCCCGCACCCAGGTGGAGGAGGCCTCGCGCGACGCCGTCGCCAGCACTCGCACGTCCGTGGTCGCCTTCGCGAGCTGGATCGCGATGGAACCGACGCCGCCCGCGCCGCCCACCATCAGCAGGGTTCCCGTGCTGGTCGCGTCGAGCCGCAGGTGGTCGCCGAAGGTCTCAAGCGCGGTCAGCGCGGTGAGGGGCAGCGCGGCCGCCTGCGCGAACGTCCACGTCGTGGGCTTGTGGGCGACGATGCGGTGGTCGACCGCCTGGAACTCGGCGTTCGATCCCGCGCGCTTGAGGTCGCCCGCCCACCACACCTCGTCACCGGGGGCGAAGCCCTCGACCTCGGCGCCGACGGCCTCGACCACCCCGGCGCCGTCGTAGCCCAGCACGCGCGCGCGGTCCGGGGTGGAGCGGTTGACGCGCACCTTGACGTCGACGGGGTTGACGGACACCGCCTCGACCCGGATGAGCAGGTCGCGCGGCCCGTGGTCGGGCATCGGCAACTCGACATCGACGAGCGCGTCGTGGCTCTCGATCGGCAGGCCGGCGAACGCGGCGATCGCGTGCATGGGTGCTCCCTTCGTCCGTCTCGACACTACGCCCGCACGCCACGCCCGGCCCGCTACCTAGGGCCCGGTCCGCCTCAGCCGATGAGCGACTGCGAGACGCCCACGAGACCCAGCACCGCGCCCACGATCGCCAGTGTGCGCGTGGGCGCGTGAGGCATGTTGAGGAGGTAGGCGATCACGCTGAGCCCCAGCGCAACCCATGCGAGCAATGGCACGGTGAGTCCCACGACCCCCAACACGACCGCCGCGATCGCGAGCGGAAACGCGACCTCGGGGTCTCGTCCGGGTGCCGGAGGCATGGCTATCGCGCCGCGGACTGCTCGAGGCCCGGCGTGACCTCGGCGCGCACGCGGTCCAGCGCGTCGCGATAGATCGCCGCGATCGCGTCGAGCATCGCATCGGCGTCCTGGTTGATCTGCTGGCGGGCGGGGTCCGCCTCGAACCACGCGATCGACTCGGCGATCCCCTCCGCGAAGGAGGTCGTCGGCGTCCAGCCGGGGACCAGGCGGCGGAGCTTCGAGGTGTCGTACACCGCGGCGTGCATCTTGTCGCCGCGGATCGAGCCCTCTTCGCGCGGGCGTGCCGCGATCAGCGCCTCCGAGGGCACGTGCACGCATTGGGCTGCGAACTGCTCCGCGGTGAGCCCCGCGGCACGTGCGATGTGCGCGTGGATGCCCATCCACGTCAGGGCCTCGTCGGACGTGATGTGCACCGCCTCGCCGAGAGCGGCCGGGTTGCCGAGGAGCCCCAGCATCCCCGAGGCCACGTCCCGTGCGTGCGTGAGCGTCCACAGCGACGTGCCGTCCCCTGGGATGACGATGTCCGCGCCGCGGCGCATGCGTGCGACGAGGGTCCACGGGTGCGACGAGTTGCCGGTGTAGCCAGGAATCTTCGAGGCGCCGTACGTGTGCGCCGGGCGTACCACGGTCCAACCCAGGCCCGCGGCGTCCGCGCGGTCGCGCAACACCCGCTCGCACTGCGCCTTGAGTCGTGCGTACTCCCAGAAGAGGTTCTCCTGAGGGGTGTCTTCGGTGAGCGGGTAGAAGCGGTCGAACGTCGCGTACGAGGCCGAGGTGGCGACCAACACGTACTGGTCCGTCAGGGAGGCGAAGGTCTCCACGTCCGCCGCGACGTGCTCCGGCGTGAACGCGATGAACTGCACGACGGCATCGAAGCGCTCGCGGCGCAGACGCAGGCCGTGCAGCGCCGTGCGCAGGGCGGGGGCGTCGGTCGCGTCGGCGCGCAGGGAATGCACGCCAGACGGAAGCGGGGCCAGGGTCGAGTGGCCTCGCGTCACCACGGTGACGTCGTGGCCGTCGCGAGCCGCGTGCGCGACGAGCGCGGAGGAGATGAGGCCGGTGCCGCCGATGACGAGGATGCGCATGTCCCGAGCCTATGACGATGCTCCGCTGCGAGTGGTAGCCGCCGCCACTCGGCGGGAGTAGGTTGAGCATGTGGTGGAGAACCTGGTGCCGGAGCTGAGGGCGGCGCTCACCGGGATCCTGCCGGACGGCTGGAGAGATGCCGCCCCGTGGGGTTTCCCGTCTCAGAGCGAACTCGCCCTCATCACTGGCGTCTTCGCGGCTCAGCTGCCGGCCGCCGCGGTCGCCGACATCGCGGACACCGTCATGAGGCGCCGCGCGGGAAGCATGCTCGACGATCTCGCGGATCTGGTCGCGATCGAGCCGGTGGACCTGCGTGCCGTCATCGGGGAGCGCTGGGGAGACTCGACCGTGCTCGGCGTCCCGCGCCGGCGCGCCGACGTCATCCACGAGGCCGCCCGGCTGCTGGTGGGCACCGGCATTCGCACCGCCAAGGACTTCCAGGACGCGGTGCGCGAGCGCGAGGCCTCCGTGGCAAACCTGTTGCTCGCGGTGCGCGGTCTCGGTCCGGGCACGTGGGAGTCGATCGGGTTCATGGCCCATGCCACGATTCGCCCCGGCGCGGACGTCGTGGGATTCGTCCGCTCGCTCCTGGGCGGCGCGGGCGATCACCTCGACTCGACCGAGGTGCGCGAGCTCGTGAGGCTCACGGCGCGCCGCTATGCGGCCGAGGAGCGGGTGCTCGCGTATGCGCTACGACGCCACGTCGACCAGCGCACGCCGGTGGCCGATGCCGCCGCCACCGCCGCTCCCTCCTCGCCGTAGCGCGCGCGGAGACGCGGCGCGGGCAGTCCGCGCACGCTCCTCAGTACACGGATCGCGCGAGCAGGGCCACGTGGACGGTGCCGCCGCGGGTGTGCTGCTCCGCGACGCGCTGGAATCCCAGGTGCTCGTGGAAGGTCACGGAGCCCGGGTTGGGCGGGTCGAGCTGGACCTCGGTGGTGACCTCGTTCGCGCCGCGCTCGCGGGCACGCTCGAACACCGACTCGTAGAGGGCCCGACCCACGCCCGATCCCTTGGCGCTCGGGGCGACCACGATCCTGTCGATGTACTGATGACGCACGCCGCGGTCCTCGAACCAGCGGTAGTTCTCCGAGCCGTACGGCTGGCCCATCCCCAGGCTGAGCAGGAAGGCGATGAGCTCGCGGTCGTGGTTGGTCGCGACCAGCGCCACGTCGCACATCTCGTAGAGGTCGGCGAGCTCCGCGGCATCGAGGAGATTGACGGCGGGGGAGGCGCCCGCGTTGAGGGCCGCGACCGCCTCAAGATCGGTCGGTCGCATCACACGGAGCCTCAGGGTCTGCATGCGCAATATTGTGCCGGGTCGATGTCACGAACGCGTGTCGACCAGGACACGGCCGCGTGTCAGGGATGCAGCAGCAGCTTCCCGCTCGTGCGCCGGCCCTCGAGTGCACGATGCGCGTCGGCGGCCTCGTCGAGCGAGTAGCCGCGATCGATCCTCACGCTGAGGTCGCCGAGCAGGATCCCGTGGAAGATGTCGCTCGAGCGCCATTCGCGCTCCTCCGCAGTGGCGATGAAGTCGCGCAGCGAGGGTCGGCTGAGCGTGATCGAGCCGGCCACGTTGAGACGCTGCGGGTCGACCGGGGGCACGGGCCCCGACGCCGCCCCGAACAGCACGAGGCTGCCGCGCCTGCGCACCGAGGCGAGCGAGCCGTCGAACGTGGTGCGCCCCACGCCGTCATACGCCGCGTCGACGCCGTCGGGCGCGAGGGAACGGACCGCGGCGGGCAGGTCGTGGGCGAGATCGTCCATGAGGTCGTAGCGCAGGACGTGGCTGAGGCCGGCCTGGAGCGCGATGCGCGCCTTGTCCTCCGAGCCGACCGTCCCGATGACGGTCGCGCCCCGGGCGACGGCCAGCTGCGTGAGCAGCAACCCGACTCCGCCCGCGGCCGCATGGACCAGCACGGTGTCGCCCGGCATGACGGTGTAGGCGGAGGTCACCAGGAAGTGCGCAGTGAGTCCCTGGAGCATCGCGGCGGCCGCCATGTCGAGTTCGACGTCCTCGGGAACCGCGTAGAGGTCGGTCACCGGCACCTCGACGTACTCGGCATACGAACCGGGAGTGAAGGCCCAAGCGACTCCCTCGCCCTCGACAAAGCCGTCGACGCCCTCGCCGACCTCGACGATCTCGCCCGCACCCTCCTTGCCTGGAACGAAGGGCAGCGCGAGCGAATATGCGCCGGACCGCTCGTACGTGTCGATGAAGTTGACGCCGGCGGTCTCGACGCGCACCACGACGTGTCCCGGACGCGCCACGGGGCGGTCTCGTTCGACCATCTCGAGCACCTCGGGTCCGCCCGTCCGCGCCACCTCGATCGCTCTCACAGGGTGCATCGTACGTGGTGCGACGATGCTCCATGCAAGCTCATGTATGGTTATGCATATGAGCATCAGTGTCGCGGTCTCCGGCGCCTCCGGGTATGTGGGTGGTGAGGTGTTGCGCGTGTTCTCCGCGCACCCCGACGTCGAATTCGGCGCGCTCACGGCGCACTCCAGCGCGGGAGACCTGCTGGGAGTCCACCAGCCCCACCTGCGCACGCTGGCCGACCGCGTGCTCGTCGACACCACCGCGGAGAACCTCGCGGGGCACGATGTCGTGGTGCTGGCCCTGCCCCATGGCGCCTCGGGAGACATCGCGGCGCAACTTCCGCCCGACACGCTCGTGCTCGACTGCGGTGCCGACCACCGGCTCGCGAGCGCGCAGGCGTGGTCGTCCTACTACGGCGGCGAGCACGCGGGCACGTGGCCGTACGGCATGCCCGAGCTCATCACCGCCGCGGGTCACCAGCGCGACGCGCTCGCGGGTGCCCGCCGCGTCGCGGTGCCAGGCTGCAATGTCACGGCGGTGACGCTCGCGCTTCAGCCCGGGGTCGCCGCTGGGGTCGTCGATCCCACCGACATCGTCGCGGTGCTCGCCAACGGCTATTCGGGTGCGGGCAAGAAGCTCGCCCCTCACCTGCTCGCCTCGGAGGCGCTCGGCGCCGCGGTTCCCTACGCCGTCGGCGGCTCCCACCGTCACATCCCCGAGATCGTGCAGAACCTCGAGTCCGCGGGTGCCCAGGGCGTGCGCATCAGCTTCACCCCGACGCTCGTCCCCATGGCGCGTGGCATCCTCGCGACGGTGACCGCGCCGCTCGCGGCCGGCGTCAACGTCGAGGCCGTCCGGCCCGCATGGGAGGCCGCCTACGCCGACGAGCCCTTCGTGCACGTCCTGCCCGAGGGGCAGTGGCCCACGACCGCAGCGACGCTGGGCGCCAACACCGCGCTCATGCAGGTGGCGGTCGACGGCCGCGCCGGCCGAGTCGTGATCGTGTGCGCGATCGACAACCTCGTCAAGGGCACCGCGGGTGCCGCGCTGCAATCCATGAACCTCGCACTCGGCCTGCCGGAGACCACCGGCCTCACCACGATTGGACTCGCCCCATGAGCGTCACGGCAGCGCAAGGATTCGTGGCGGCGGGCGTCGCCGCGGGGCTCAAGTCGACCGGCGCGCTCGACGTCGCGCTCGTGGTCAACGAGGGCCCCGAGTACACCGGCGTGGGCGTCTTCACGAGCAATCGCGTGGTCGCCGCGCCCGTGGTCTGGTCGCGCCAGGTGGTCGCGGACGGCCGCGTGGACGCGGTGGTCCTCAACTCCGGTGGCGCGAATGCCGCGACGGGGCCCGAGGGCTTTGCCGATACGCACCACACCGCCGAACGCGTGGCCGACTCCCTCGTGGCTGCGGGGCGCGACGTCTCCTCCGGCGACGTCGCGGTGTGTTCGACGGGACTGATCGGCGTGCGCCTTCCGATGGACAGGCTGCTGTCGGGAGTGGACGATGCCGTGGCTGGTTTGGGCGCCCACGGCGACCAGGCTGCGCTCGCCATCATGACCACGGACACCGTCCCCAAGACCGCCGTCGCCACGCGATCGGGCTGGACCGTGGGCGGCATGGCCAAGGGTGCGGGCATGCTCGCGCCGGGGTTGGCCACGATGCTGTGCGTCATCACCACGGACGCGAGCGTCGATCCCGCGCGCGCCCGCGCGGCATTGGCCGCCGCCACGCGTTCCACGTTCGATCGCGTCGACTCCGACGGCTGCATGTCCACCAACGACACGGTGCTGCTCCTCGCCTCGGGAGCCACCGGCATCGTCCCCGCGCCAGGGGAGTTCGAGGATGCCCTCACCGACGTGTGCGCGACGCTCGCACGGGGGCTGGTCGCGGACGCCGAGGGCGCGAGCCACGACATCGCCGTGACCGTCGCGGGGGCCACCACGGAGGCCGCCGCCGAGGCCGTCGCGCGGGCCATCACGCGCTCGAACCTCTTCAAGGCCGCCATCTTTGGCAACGACCCCAACTGGGGCCGCATCATCTCCGCCGCGGGGACGGTGCCCGAGGACGTCGCGCCGTTCGACCCCACGACGCTCGACGTGACGGTCAACGGCGTCCAGGTGTGCCGCGCGTCGGGAGTCGGCGAGCCCCGCGAACTGGTCGACCTGTCCGGGCGCGAGGTGCTCATCACGCTCGACCTCCACGCGGGGGACGCGCAGGCGACCGTGTGGACCAACGACCTCACCCACGACTACGTCCACGAGAACAGCGCGTACTCCTCATGAGCGACACGAACCCCACCACCGACACCTCGGCCGTCGAGATCCACCCGGCGGACCTGTCCCCGCAGCAGAAGGTCAGCGTCCTCATCGACGCGATGCCGTGGATCGAGCAGTTCCGCGGCGCGACCATCGTCATCAAGTACGGCGGCAACGCCATGATCGACGGGACGCTCAAGCGCGCGTTCGCGCAGGACATCGTCCACCTGCGCCTCCTGGGCCTCTACCCGGTCGTGGTGCACGGCGGCGGCCCGCAGATCTCGGACATGCTGGGCAAGCTCGGCATCGAGTCGGAGTTCCGCGGCGGCCTGCGCGTCACGACCCCCGAGGCGATGGACGTGGTCCGCATGGTCCTCACGGGCCAGGTCTCGCGCGAACTCGTGGGTCTCATCAACGATCACGGTCCGTACGCGGTCGGGCTGTCGGGCGAGGACGCCGGCATGCTGCAGGCCAAGCGTCGCCACGCGATGGTCGACGGCGACCCCGTCGACGTGGGCCTCGTCGGCGACGTCGTCAAGGTCAACCCCGGCGCCGTCAAGGACATCATCGAGGCGGGTCGCATCCCCGTCGTGAGCACCGTGGCTCCCGACGTCGACGACCCGACCACGGTGCTCAACGTCAACGCGGATACCGCCGCGGCGGCGATCGCGATCGCGCTGCGCGCGCGCAAGTTGATTGTGCTCACCGACGTCGAGGGCCTCTACGCCAACTGGCCCGACCGCGGCTCGCTCATCAGCCAGTTGAGCGCGGCTCAGCTCGATCAGCTGCTGCCGACCCTCGAGTCGGGCATGAAGCCCAAGATGGAGGCGTGCCTGCGGGCGGTGCGTGGCGGCGTGCCGCAGGCGCACGTGATCGACGGTCGCGAGCCGCACTCGATTCTCGCGGAGATCTTCACGTCCGCAGGCTCGGGAACCATGGTGGTCCAGGACAAGGAGATCTGGGTATGAGCGGCGACGCGACGCCTGGGGCGCACGGCGAGGCGGGCCTCGAGCGCGGCCGGGTCGACCTGCAGCGCTACTCGCACGCGCTGATGGGCACGTACGGGGAGCCGATGCGCGTGCTCGTGCGCGGCGAGGGCAGCTGGGTATGGGACGCGGACGGCAACCGCTACCTCGACCTGCTGGGCGGCATCGCCGTCAACGCTCTTGGCCACGCGCACCCCGCCTGGGTGGCCGCGATCGCCCAGCAGGCCGCGACGCTTGCGCACGCCTCGAACTTCTTCGCGACCGAGCCGCAGATCCGTCTCGCCGAGCGACTCCTCGAGCTCTCGCACGCGCCCTCCGGTTCGCGCGTGTTCCTGTGCAACAGCGGCACGGAGGCCAACGAGGCCGCCTTCAAGATGACGCGTCGCACCGGCAAGTCGACCGTGATCGCCCTCGAGGGTGGCTTTCACGGCCGCTCGATGGGCGCGTTGTCGATGACGTCCAAGGAGGCGATCCGTGCGCCGTTCGCACCGTTGCTCGAGCGCGTGGTCTTCGTGCCTCGCGACGACGAGGACGCGTTGCGGGCCGCAGCGGTGGCAGCCGGGGATGACCTGGCGGGAGTGATCCTCGAGCCCATCCAGGGCGAGTCGGGCGTGCGCCCCCTGTCGCACGCGTTCCTGGCCGCGGCCCGCGAGGTCACGCTGCAGCGGGACGCGCTGCTGATCCTGGACGAGGTCCAGACGGGTGTGGCCCGCACGGGCGCGTGGTTCGCCCACCAGCTCTACGGGATCCGCCCCGATGTCATGACGCTCGCGAAGGGACTGGGAGGCGGCTTCCCGATCGGCGCCGTCGTCGCCTTCG
Organism: Demequina sediminis; assembly: GCF_039545075.1. NCBI lineage: Bacteria > Bacillati > Actinomycetota > Actinomycetes > Micrococcales > Demequinaceae > Demequina > Demequina sediminis. The sequence continues at coordinate 11,718 of NZ_BAABRR010000017.1, forward strand.
GCGAGCGCGCAGGGTCGCTGCTCACCAAGGGCGATCACGGCACCACGTTCGGCGGCAACCCGCTCGCCGCGGCGGCCGCGAACGCGACCCTCGACGCGATCGAGGCGGAGGACCTGCTGGGCAACGCGAAGGCCGTGGGCGAGCATCTGCGCACCGCCCTCGCCGAGGTGTCAGGAGTGGTCGAGGTGCGGGGCGAGGGGCTCATGCTGGGCATCGGCCTGGCCGCCCCCGCGAGCGCGGCCCTCGCGAAGGCCGCCGTCGACGCTGGCTTCATCATCAACCCGCCGTCTCCCGACACCATCCGGCTCGTGCCCGCCCTCACGCTCTCCGTCGCCGAGGCCGACACCTTCCTGGCATGGATGGCCGGACCCGGCTCCCGCATCGTCCTGGAGGCCTCATGACCACCACGCCCACGCGTCACTTCCTGCGCGACGACGACATCACGGCGGCGGAGCAGCGCGAGATCCTCGAGCTCGCGCTCGCGTTCCGCAAGGACCGCCATCTCGAGCAGCCCTTTGCGGGACCGCGCGCGGTCGCGGTGATCTTCGACAAGCCCTCGACGCGCACGCGGGTCTCCTTCTCGACCGGGATCGCCGAGCTGGGCGGCTACCCGCTCGTCATTGACTCCGCCTCGTCGCAGCTGGGCCGCGGAGAGTCCGTCGCGGACACGGCACGCGTGCTCGAGCGCATGGTGAGCGCGATCGTGTGGCGCACCTTCGGTCAGGAGCTGATCGAGGAGATGGCCGCGCACTCCTCGGTGCCCGTGGTCAACGCCCTCACGGACTCGTTCCACCCGTGCCAGATCCTTGCCGACCTCGCGGCGGTCGCCGACGCCCGCGGGGGCGTCGACGCGCTTGCTGGCCTCACGCTCACCTACGTGGGCGACGGCGCGAACAACATGGCCCACTCGTACCTCCTGGGCGGCGCGCTCGCCGGGATGCACGTGCGGGTGGGGGCGCCGGCCGACTACATGCCCGACGAGTCGATCGTGCTCGACGCCAAGCGCCTCGCCGCGGAGCATGGCGGCTCGGTGACGGTCACCACGGATCACGACGATGCCGTGGCCGGCTCGGACATCATCGCGACGGACACGTGGGTGTCGATGGGCGACGAGGACCAGTACGAGGCGCGCGCGGGCGTGTTCTCCGGCTATCAGGTCAACGCGCGCACGCTCGAGCTCGCGAACCCCGGCGCCCAGGTGCTGCATTGCCTGCCCGCGTATCGCGGCAAGGAGATCACGGCGGACGTGCTCGACGGTCCCCGGTCGATCGTGTGGCTCGAGGCCGAATACCGGCTCCATGCACAGAAGGCGCTGCTCACGTGGCTGGCCTCGCGATGAGCGCGCACTCCGTCCCTCACACGAAGGCGGCGCGCCAGGCCCTGGTGCGCCACCTCATCGAGACGGAGTCCGTCGAGTCGCAGAACCAGCTCGCGGCGCTGCTGGAGCGCGAGGGCCTGCACGCCACCCAGGCCACACTGTCGCGCGACCTTGTCGAGATCGGCGCCATCAAGGTGCGCGGGGTCGACGGCAAGCTCACGTACGCGACGCAGGCGCTGCTCGAGTCGATCGAGGACACCGGCGCGCGCCTCAACCGGCTGTGTGCCGAGCTTCTGCACTCGGCGGCGGGCAGCGCGAACCTCACGGTCCTGCGCACGCCCGAGGGTGCCGCGCAGTTCCTCGCGATGGCGATCGACTCGCACGACGATCCCGACCTGTTGGGCACCGTCGCGGGCGACGACACCATCCTGGTGATCGCGGCCGACCCCCTTGGCGGAGAGCGCCTCGCCACGAAGTTTCTGGACCGCGCGAGCGGTCTTCACCACTAGATCCCCTCACCCACGTCAGAAAGAGAACGAACATGTCAGAGCGCATCGTGCTGGCCTACTCGGGAGGCCTCGACACCTCCGTCGCCATCGGCTGGATCGCGGAGGCGACCGGCGCCGAGGTCATCGCCGTCGCGGTCGACGTGGGCCAGGGCGGCGAGGACCTCGAGGTGATTCGCCAGCGCGCCCTCGACTGCGGCGCGGTCGAGGCCTACGTGGCCGACGCCCGCGACGAGTTCGCGGAGGAGTACTGCATGCCCGCCCTCAAGGCGAATGCGCTCTACCACGACAAGTACCCGCTGGTCTCGGCGCTGTCGCGGCCCGTGATCGTCAAGCACATCGTCAAGGCGGCCCGTCAGTTCGGCGCGTCGACCATGGCGCATGGCTGCACCGGCAAGGGCAACGACCAGGTGCGCTTCGAGGTGGGCATCGTGTCGATGGCCCCCGACCTCAAGTGCATCGCCCCGGTGCGCGACCTGGCCCTCACGCGCGACAAGGCGATCGACTACGCCGAGCGCAACCAGCTGCCGATCGCGACCACCAAGAAGAACCCGTTCTCGATCGACCAGAACGTGTGGGGGCGCGCGGTCGAGACGGGCTTCCTCGAGGACATCTGGAACGCGCCCACCAAGGACATCTACGACTACACCGACGACCCCGCCTTCCCGCCGGTGCCCGACGAGGTGGTCATCACGTTCGAGCGCGGCATTCCCGTCGCGATCGACGGCCAGTCCGTCACCCCGCTGCAGGCGATCGAGGAGATGAACCGCCGCGCCGGGGCACAGGGAATCGGCCGTATCGACATCGTCGAGGACCGCCTGGTGGGCATCAAGAGCCGCGAGATCTACGAGGCACCCGGCGCGATCGCGCTGATCGAGGCCCACAAGGAGCTCGAGAACGTCACCCTCGAGCGCGAGCTCGCGCGCTACAAGCGCCGCGTGAGCCACGAGTGGACCGAGCTGGTCTACGACGGCATGTGGAACGCGCCGCTCAAGGGCTCGCTCGACGCCTTCATCGAGGACACCCAGCGTCACGTGAACGGCGACATCCGCATCGTCCTCCACGGCGGCAAGGCCGTTGTCACGGGCCGCCGCTCCGACACGGGTCTGTACGACTTCAACCTCGCGACCTACGACGAGGGCGACACGTTCGACCAGTCCGCCGCACGCGGCTTCATCGAGATCTACGGCCTCGCCGCGAAGCAGGCGGCGGCGCGCGAGGCTCGCCTGGCGTAGGGTCGTTTTGGTATCCGCTCGGGCCGCGCGATGCGCGGCCCGAGCGCTGTCTACAAGGGAGAACACCATGGCTGGCGAGCAGGGGACCAATGAGGGCGCGCTGTGGGGGGCACGCTTCGAGGGCGGCCCGGACGCGGCGCTCGCGCGGCTGTCGAAGTCCACGCACTTCGATTGGCGCTATGCGGACGATGACCTGGCTGGGTCGATCGCGCACGCGCACGCCCTCGAGCGGGCGGGCCTGCTGACCGCGGCCGAGACCGCGACGATGGTCGCCGAGCTCGGTCGCATGCGCGAGGACGTCGCGGCGGGCACGCTGCTGCCCTCCGAGGCGGACGAGGACGTGCACGGCGCTCTCGAGCGCGTGCTCGTGGACCGGCTAGGCCCCGAGCTGGGCGGCAAGCTGCGGGCCGGCCGCTCACGTAACGACCAGATCGCGACGCTCCCGCGCATGTACCTGCGCCGCCACGCGCGCCTGATCGCCTCGCAGGTGCTCGACCTGGTCGACGCGCTGCTGGGGCAGGCGGACGCTCACCTCGACGCTCCGATGCCGGGGCGCACGCACTTCCAGCACGCGCAGCCCGTCACGCTGGGCCACGCGCTGATGGCTCACGCATGGCCGCTGCTGCGCGACGTCGAGCGCCTCACCGACTGGGACGCGCGCGCCGCGTTCTCGCCCTATGGCGCTGGCGCGCTCGCCGGCAACACGCTGGGCCTCGACCCCGCGGCCGTCGCGGCCGAGCTGGGATTCCTGGGTCCCACCGAGAACTCGATCGACGCGACCGCCTCGCGCGACGTGGTCGCGGAGTTTGCGTGGGTGTCCGCGATGATCGGCGTCAACCTGTCGCGCATCTCCGAGGAGATCATCGCGTGGTCGACCGTCGAGTTCGGCTTTGTCGCTCTCGACGACTCGTACTCGACGGGCTCGAGCATCATGCCTCAGAAGAAGAACCCCGACATCGCCGAGCTCGCGCGCGGCAAGGCCGGGCGGCTCATCGGTGACCTGACCGGTGTGCTCGCGACGCTCAAGGGGCTGCCGCTCGCGTACAACCGTGACATCCAGGAGGTCCACGAGCCGGCCTTCGACGCGGTCGACACCCTCGAGACGGTGCTGCCGGCCTTCACCGGCATGGTGCGCACGCTCCGGTTCCGCGTCGAGCGGCTCGCCGAGCTCGCCCCGGCCGGATTCTCGCTCGCGACCGACATCGCCGAGTGGATGGTGAAGAACGGCACGCCGTTCCGCGAGGCCCACGAGGTCGCGGGCGCCTGCGTGCGCCTGTGCGAGAAGCGCGGCAAGGAGCTCCATGAGCTCACCTCCGAGGAGATGTCCGCCATCCACCCGGATCTCACCCCCGGTGTGCTTGAGGTGCTCACGGTCGAGGGCTCGCTCGCGGCGCGCTCCGGGGTGGGCGGCACCGCTCCCGTGCGCGTGATCGAGCAGGGTAAGGCGGCGCGGGCGCGCGTGCGCCACTTCCGCCCGTGGGCATCGTCCGCGGGGTGATCCCTGTGGGTGGGGTCAGGTCTGGTGGGTCGTGGTGTGCGCGTCCGCGCGTGGCGGTGCTCCTGATCGCCACCATTGCGGTGTCAGGTTGCTCGGCAACGTCTGCCGGGGGATGGAGCCAGGTGCCCGTGCCGATGGGGTGGAGCGAGTCCACGCCGATCGACAGCCTCTCCGATCTCTTCGATATCAGCGAGGTTGTGGTTCACGGCACGATCGAGCAGGCGTTTGTTCGCGACACCGGCGTGTGGTCGGAGGCGGCAGGTCCCGGCGATACCGCGATCTTCAGCGAGGACATCGTGCTTGTCGTCTCGCCCGTGGGCGGCGGCGAACAGGTTGAGGTCCGCTTCGAGCATCTCTACGACAACTCCGAAGGCGGCCAGCCTGTCGACCCGGCGGAACTCGAGTTCCCCGAGGGGCCGTACGTGTTCTCCTTGCGCGAGGACGCCCAGCATGGCGACGTCGTTGAAGGCGGCCCCACGCCGTATCGCTGCGCCACCTTGTCGACCCTGTGCGTGCTTGAGATTGCGGCGGGCGATCTGGTGACCGCACCACGTGAAGACCTGCCCGCTGCGCCAGCCTCGGCCGAGCTCGGGGAGGACGCCACAGGAGTCACTGTCGACGGGATCGGTGCGGTCGCTCGCGAGGCGGGCGCGGATCCTCTCGGCTTCTGAGCCCGCCGCGTGGTCTGCGGCAACGTGGGTGACGTCAGTTCTCCTCGACCGTGACCTCGGTGGCGCCCGTGAGAGAGCGAAGGTCGTCGTACGAGATCTCGAAGACCGAGTGAGGCGTGCCTGCCGCAGCCCACAACTCGCCGTGCTTCTTAAGCTCGACGTCGATGTAGGTGGTCACGGGGGAGGGATGGCCCAAGGGCGCGACCCCGCCGATCGGCTGACCGGTCGCCTCGCGCACCCGCGCCGCATCGGCACGCGTGATCGCGGCGGCGCCGATCTGTCGCGCAAGGAGGTCGGTGTCCACGCGGTGTGAGCCGCTGGTGAGGACCAGGATGGGTTCGCCGTCCGCGAGGAAGACCAGGCTCGACGCGATCGCCCCCACCTCGCAGCCGAGTGCCGCCGCGGCCTCCGCCGCGGTGCGGGTCGAATCGGTGAGCGTGCGCACCTGCGAGTGCAGTCCGTGCGTCTCAAGGATGTCCATGATCTTCGCGCTCGAAGGGTGCATGATGCCACCGTATCCTGGGCCGATGCCGAGCCCCAGTGTGAGCGCGATGGTCGCGTTCGTGCGTGCCGCCCCCGCGCGGCTGGGCGACACTCGGCTGGTGCTCATCGACGGGCCCGCGGGCGCGGGCAAGACCACCCTCGCGAATCGCATTGCGGTGGCGCTTGGAGGCGAACCGTCGCGCGGGGCGGGCACCTTCGACCCTGCCGCGCCCGCGCCCACCGTGCCGGTGCTCCACGCGGACGACATGTACGAGGGCTGGGACGGACTCGGCGCGTTGCCCGCGGTGATGACCGACGGCGTCCTGGGTCCGCTCAGGCGCGGCGAACCCGGCGGGTTTCGCATGTGGGACTGGCACGAGGGGCGACGCACGCACCTCATCCCGGTGGCGCCTCGACCGTTCGTGATCGCCGAGGGGGTCGGGGTGGCCTTCGCTCGCGCGCGCGCCGCCGCGGCCGCCGTCCTGTACGTCGACGCACCCGCCGCGACGCGGCTCGAGCGGGGGATCGCACGCGACGGCGAGGCGATGCGCGAGGAATGGCTGCGGTGGCAGGAGAGCGAGGCGGTCCACCTCGAGCGCTCCGGGGCGCGTGACGCCGCGGACTTCCGCCTCGACGGCGCGGCTGACATCCCCGACTGATCGTCCTCGGTGCGGCGCGACCCGGCCCAGCGCCGCATCGTCCGTCACTACTTCGTTATTCGAGCGATTCATTGAATAGTGGCGTCATGGCAGCGCTGACCACTCCCACCCCCGCCCCCGCCCCCGCCTCCTCGACGCCGCCGCCCCCTCGCCCGATCCGCGCGCGATCGCGGCCGAGATCGCTAAGGCGGTGGGCCACCCTGCGCGCCTCGAGGTGCTTGAGCGCCTCGCCCAACGCCCGCACACCGTGACCGACCTTGCCACCGTGCTGCGCGCATCGGTCACCACCGTCTCCGCTCAGCTGCACGTGCTGCGCGGCGCGGGCCTGGTGACCGCGACGCGAGAGGGTACGAGCATCCGCTACGCGCTGGCGGCCCCCGACGTCGCACGGCTGGTGACCGCGGTCATCGACACGGCCGTGCGAGTGCGGGCCGATGCCCGCGAGGCCCTGTTCGCGCGCCTGCCCGACGGCGTGAGCATCGCGTCGGCCGCCGCCACGCTCGATCCCGACGCCGTGGTGGTGCTCTACTGCCGAGGTCGCCTGTGCACCTTGCCCCACGAGGCCGCGCGCCTGTTGGCCGACGCGGGCTTCGACGCTCGGGTCCTGCCGACGGGCGAACTCGAGCGCAAAGGGGCCAGCGCGTGAGCGGCCTCGCTCGCGATCGCACGGCTGTCCGACCGCCGCGGCCGGCGCGGTGCTCGGTCCGCTCACCGCGGGGGCGACGGGATCCCTCGCGACCGGATGGGGGCTGGCGGCGCTCTTGGGGCCCCTTCGTGCTCGCGGCGGTCGCGTACGCCGCGTGCGCGGTCGTGCTGTGGGTCTTCCTCACTCCCGGCCCCCTCCTGGCCGCACGCACACACGCTCGCGCGAGCGCGGCATCGTCCCCCCGCACCGACGCGCACGCGCCGGACGCGGACGCTGTCGACCCCCTGTGGGGGCGTTGTGCCGGCTGGGGGATCGTGGTGATGGTCGCGGGGCAGGCGGTGATGGTGGCGGTGATGACGATGACGCCCGTGCACATGACGCATCACGGCCATGCGGTCTCGATCATCGGGCTGGTGATCGCCCCGGACGTCGCAGCCATGTACTTGCCGTCCCCCGTGGCGGGTGCACTTGTCGACCGGTGGGGCCCCTGGCCGGTGGCGGCGCTGGCGGGGGCGGTGCTGGGCGCCGCTGGGGCGGTGGCGGGCCTCGCCGACCCGTCAGGCGTGGTCGGCACCGCGGTCGGGCTCGTGCTGCTCGGCGTGGGCTGGAGCCTCGCGATGTCGGCGGCGGGCTTCCCCGTCCTTGCCCTCGCGTGCGGCGCCCTCGCGGTGGCGGTCATGGCCGCCGCGCTTGGCTCGGCCCGCCGCGTGCGTGCTGGCACAATGTCCGCATCATGACTGAGCACATTCTCGACGAGCTTGCCTGGCGCGGACTGATCGCGCAGACCACCAGTGAAGAGCAGCTGCGCGCGGCGCTCGACCAGGGGCCACTGTCGCTGTACTGCGGCTTCGACCCCACCGCACCGAGCCTGCACCACGGCCACCTGGTGCAGCTCGTGCTGCTGCGCCACCTCCAGCGCGCGGGCCACAAGGTCCACCCACTCGTGGGCGGCGCGACGGGAATGATCGGCGACCCCCGCATGTCCGGCGAGCGCGTGCTCAACACCAAGGACACCGTCGCGGAATGGGTCGAGCGGTTGCGGGCGCAGATCTCGCGCTTCCTCGACTTCGAGGGCGACAACGCGGCGGTCATGGTGAACAACCTCGACTGGACGGGTGACCTGACCGCGATCGACTTCCTGCGCGAGGTCGGCAAGCACTTCCGGCTGGGGACGATGCTCGCGAAGGACACCGTCGCGCGTCGCCTCGCGAGCGAGGAGGGCATCAGCTTCACGGAGTTCAGCTACCAGGTGCTCCAGGGCAACGACTACCTCGAGCTGCACCGCCGGCACGGGGTCTCCCTGCAGACCGGCGGCAACGACCAGTGGGGCAACCTGCTCTCCGGCGTCGAGCTCATTCGCAAGGCGGAGGGCACCGCAGTGCACGCGATGACCACGCCACTCATCACCAAGGCCGATGGCACGAAGTTCGGCAAGACGGAGGGCGGCGCGGTGTGGCTCGCCCCCGACATGATGAGCCCGTACGCCTTCTACCAGTTCTGGATCAACACCGACGACGCCGACGTGGTGCGCTTCCTCAAGATCTTCACGTTCCTCACGCGCGAGGAGATCGAGGCGCTCGAGGCGGCGGTGGCCGCGGAGCCGTTCCGGCGCGAGGCGCAGCGCGCGCTCGCCTGGGAGGTGACGAGCCTCGTGCACGGGGAGGCGGCCGCCCAGGGGGCGATCGACGCCTCGCAGGCGCTGTTCGGTCGCGGAGAGCTGGCTGCGCTCGACGAGCCGACCCTGGCGGGATGCGCCCAGGAGTTGGGAGGAGTGGTGCTCGAGCCCGGTGCGACCGTTGTCGATGCACTCGTCGCGTCGGGCGTGGTGGACTCGAAGTCCGCAGCACGCCGTGCGGTCCAGGAGGGCGGCGCGTACGTCAACAACGTGCGGGTGGACGATGCCGAGCTTGCGTTGGCCCCGGAACACGGCCTCGCGGGGGGATGGATCGTGATGAGGCGCGGAAAAAAGTCTGTGGGACTTGCGCGCCTCGCGTCCTAGGGCGTGAGGGAGCGCCGGCCGCTGATCCCTGGTCTACCAGGAGAGACGGTCGCGACACGCCCGAGATTCACGCGATTTGACGATGGCGCCATCCGCCCTCTAATGTTTCACCTGTTGCCAACGACGGAAGCGCCCGGCGGAGGACTGAACAAGGCCCCGCGGGAAACGCCCGAGCAACACAACTCGATTCGTAGGAAGCGGCGGAAGCCCGTGCGTCCCGCACCACACAGCGAATCACCGACGAACTCTTCGAGTTTATCGATGTCATGAGGCCGCGAAAGCCGATTTGACAGCGAGAAACGAAGAGAGTAAGTTAGAAGGGTTGCCCCGAGCGAGGTCCTGAAGAGGATTGAGGCGGTGCGCGTCCGAAACTTGAGAACTCAACAGTGTGCCACATGTCGATGCCAAATTACTCCGGCATCAGCCTCTTGTAAGGGGGTTGGTGTTTGGATTCCTTTGGTTGAAAATGAAA
>NZ_BAABRR010000018.1:0-20554 GCF_039545075.1 Demequina sediminis
ATCGCGGTGATCCATTCGAGAGAACTTTGCAAGGGTGAACTCGAAGGCCCCGCGGTGGCCGCTTCCTCTGTCTACGAGGAGCCTTGCCACCGCCGGGCGCTACACCACTCTAAGGGGCACTACTGCGTATGCGGAGGCCCAGCGGTTGCTTCAGGCGGGGATCTTCCGCGAGCGTCGCGCGGGGCGGACGCGAATGCTCTCTGCGAACCTCGACAGCCCCCTGGTCGAGCCTCTGCGCGCCATTCTCCTGATCGCGACGGGTCCTCGCCCGTTGTTGTCGGAGGAGCTTGCGAAGATCGATGGCGTGAGCAAGGCCTTCATCTATGGTTCGTTCGCGGCCCGGTCAGTGGGACGGGATGGTCCCGCGCCGCACGATATCGATCTCATGGTGGTGGGCAGGCCCGAGGTCGAGGCGGTCTATGCCGCGTGCGCGCGCGTCGAGCGTGCGGTCGGCAGGCCGGTCAATCCCACGATCATGAGCGAGGCCGAGTACGCCGAGCCGTCGGGCTTTCTGCAGAGCGTCCGCGAGGGTCCGGTCCTTGCTGTTGTCGGGGACGCGCCGTGACGCTCGCCCCGCTCTCCCGATCTCAGAGAGCCGCGATCGATGGGTTCATCGCCGTGGTCATTGATGCACCGCCGGGCGCTGCTGCCGCGGCCGAGTTCTTCGAGCAGGCCCGCCGTGCGCGCAACGGTCAGAACTATCGCGCTGCCGCAGTGGGAGCTGAGCAGGCCGAGGCGGTTGTGCGCATGGCCGTGGCGCTGAGGACGGCCGCTGCGGACCGAGGTGTAGGCCAGTAACAGGCTCTACTGCGGCGGCTTGCCTGCGAGCCCTCAGCCCAGCAGTGCCCGCGCGGCATCGCCCACGGCGCCGTCGACCGCGCGGAAGTAGGCCCACCGGCCACGCTGCTCGCGCGTCACCAGTCCGGCCTCGGCCAGCTGCTTCATGTGGTGGGAGACCGTGGGCTGCGAGAGTCCCACGGGCTCGGTCAGGTCGCACACGCAGAGCTCGCCCGCGGGGCTTGCCGCGATCATCGACAGCAGGCGCACGCGTGTGGGGTCGCCCAGCGCCTTGAAGACGCGCGCGACGCGCTCCGCCTCGACCGCGTCGAGTCCGCAGTCCAGTCCGGTGCCGCACGCGGGCGCGGCGGAAGCCGACTTCGGGGCCGCGGCGGCGCCCGCGCCAGACCCCGCGGACACGACCGGCAACATCGCGTGCTGCGACATATTGACATCCTTCGATGAATCGAGCATTCTCAACACATTGATGGTAGTCGATGGATGGAGTGAGTGAGATGGTCAGCGCGATGGAACACCCGGTCGTCGTCGTGGGCGCGGGTCCGCAGGGTCTCGCCGCCGCCGCCCACCTGCTCGAGCGTGGCCTGGAGCCGCTCGTGCTCGAGAAGGGCGAAGGGCCCGCCGCAGCGGTCGCGGAGTGGGCCCATGTGCGCCTGTTCTCCGCGTGGCCCGAGCTGGTCGACACGGCCGCCGCCCGCCTGCTGGCCCCCACGGGCTGGGTCGCCCCGGCATCGGGCTACCCCACGGGAGGCGAATGGATGAGCGAGTATCTCGCCCCGCTCGCGGCGGCGCTGGGCGAGCGGGTTCGCTACGGCGCCCGCGTCACCGGAGTCGCCCGCAAGGGGCGCGACCTGGTGGTCGACGCCGGCCGAGCCGAACAGCCCTTCGTGGTGCACGTCGCGCTCGCGGACGGAACCGAGCAGCGGATCGAGGCGCGCGCCGTGATCGACGCCTCGGGCACCTGGGGCACGCCCAGCCCCGCGGGTGCCGACGGCCTTCCCGCGCTGGGCGAGGCCGCCGCCGTCGAGGCCAATCTCGTGACGCACCGCATCCCCGATATCGACGCCGCGACCGCGGCGGACCGGCACACCGTCGTGGTGGGCAACGGCCACTCGGCGCTCACGGCCATCGTCGCCCTCGCGGGCATCGCGGAGGCCCACCCCGAGACCACGGTGACGTGGGTGCTTCGCCGCGGGGGCATCGGCGACACGTTTGGCGGAGGAGACGCGGACGCGCTCCCCGCGCGCGGCGCGCTCGGGCTGCGCGCCAAGGCCGCGGTCGACGCCGGGCGCATCCGTGTCGTCACGGGCTTCCGCACCGCCGCGATAGAGACCACGCCCGCGGGAGCGGTCGTGACCGCCGAGGACGGTCGCGCTCTCGACCCCGCCGACCACGTCATCGTCCTCACCGGATTCCGCCCGGACCTGTCGATCCTCTCGGAGCTGCGCCTCGATCTCGACCCGCGCCTCCAGGCGCCGTCGCGGATCGCGGCGGAGGTGGATCCCAACCTGCACTCGTGCGGCACGGTGCGCGCGACCGGGGCGGCCGACCTCGCGCAGCCCGAGCCCGACCTCTACATCGTGGGGGCAAAGTCCTACGGGCGCGCGCCCACCTTCTTGGCGCTCACCGGCTACGAGCAGGTCCGCAGCGTGGTGGCGGCGATCGCGGGCGACAGCGCGGCGGCCGCCAGGATCGAGCTCACGCTGCCGGAGACCGGCGTGTGCGGGGGAGCGGGCCTCTTCGACGGCGACGAGTCGGGCGCGGGAGGCTGCTGCGCCCCCGCGGGTCCTGTGCCGGTCGGAGTGCCCGCGGGTGCGCGCCCGCAGTTCATCCAGTTGGGCGCCACTCCGGCGGCCGCGCAGTCCTGCTAGATCCCGGAAATCCCCGAGTACAGCACCAGCGCGCCGATCACGGCTGTCACCGCGGCCAGGAGCGTCGCGGTGTGGGCATCGAGCCAGCGCCGCAGCGACTCGAGGACCGGCGTGGCTCGCCGCCCACCGACGGTGGCGGCGACCACGGGGGCGAGCACGGTCGACGAGGCGACGAGCGCGGTGGTGGCGAGTTCGGCCGCGAACGTGGGGGCCGTGGTGCCCAGCCACCACGCCCCGGCAAACGTGAAGCCTGCAGCGCGGCCGCGCGGTCCGAGCAGCACCAGGACCGCGGGCAGGATCGCGAAGGGAGACAGCGCGATGCCGAGCGCGAGCGGAAGGCTGGCGGTCATGCGCTCTCCGTAGTGGGCGCGGTCGGAGCGCGCCCGCTGCCTTCTTAAAGTGTTATAGTTCATCTATAACAACTGTCGAGAGGGGTGGTCGCCATGACCGGAGAACTGGCGCTGCGCAGGGCGCGGCTGGTCGGGGTGGTGGTGCCCGCTGGCGTGGGCCTGCTCGCCGTGGGCGTTCAGGTGGCGATCCTGGGAGATCTGCCGGCCGAGGTCGCGACCCACTGGGGTCCGTCGGGTGCAGATGGCTTCTCGCCCGCCTGGACCGTGCCAGCGATGACGGCCCTGCTGGCGCTCGCGCTGCCGATCGCGCTGGGCTCGACCGGACTGCGCGCCGTGGCGCGCGGCGAGCGTGGATACGCGCTGCGTCTCATGCCCGCGCTCGCGACCGGTCTCTCGACCCTCATGGGCATCCTGATGACCGGCACGCTGTGGCTGCAGCGCGGCCTGGCGGACGCCGCCCAGGCGCCGTCGATCGTGTCGTTGCTGGTGGCCGCCATGGTCGCCGCCGTCGCGGCCGGTGTCGCCGCGTGGCTGGTGCAGCCGCGCGAGTCGAGCGTGCCGCCCGCCCGAGAGCCCGTCACGCCGGTGACGCTCGCCCCCGGCGAGACCGCAGTGTGGGTGGGCCGCGCGGAGACCAGCGGCATCGTCCTGGCGGCCCTGGCCTTCGCCACGATCGCGGTGGGCGCGACGGCCGTGATCTCGTGGGTCGTGGGCGACCGCGGCGTCGCGATCCTGGTCGCGGCGATCACCGTGGTCATGGGCGTGCTCGTCGCGAGCTTCACGGTGTTCCACGTGCGCGTCGATCGCCGCGGGCTCACCGTGACCTCCGCGGGTCGGCTCGTGCGGTTGCGCGTCCCCGCCGCCGACGTCTCGAGCGCCGCGCCCATCCACGTGAGCGGGCTGGCGCAGTTCGGGGGCTACGGGATTCGCTCGGTGCCCGGCGCGACCTCCGTGGTGCTGAGGGACGGAGAGGCGCTCGAGGTGACGCGCCCCGGCGGGCGCCGGTTCGTGGTGACGGTGGACGATGCCGCGGGAGCCGCCGCGATGCTCACCGCGGTCGCGGCGAGGGCCTGATGCTCATCCGGACCACGCCCGGCTCCTCGGTGGCGCTGTACGACCAGATTGCGGCCTCGGTGCGCGTCGAGGCCGCGTCCGGCCGGCTTGCGCCCGGCGACCGCCTGCCGTCCGCGCGCGAGGTGGCGGCCGCGCTCGACGTCAATCTCCACACCGTGCTCAAGGCGTATCAACTCTTGCGGGACGAGGGGCTCATCGAGATGCGCCGCGGCAGGGGGGCGGTGGCGACGGAGCGCGCCGGCGCGCTCGGGGAGTTGCGCGTGGAGGCGCGGGCGCTCGCGGAGCGTGCCCGGGCGCTCGGGGTCAGCGCCGATGCCCTGGCTGGGCTGGTGAGGTCCGTCGCCGACGAGTCCTGAGCGTCCCGATGCGCGGGTTCTGGCGCGAATCGGAGTACTGAGTGTCCCGAACGGGGCGTGGGTTACGCGAGGAGGCCCAGGTCGCTGAAGGCCTCCGCGAGGCCGGCGTGCTGGGGGCCGCGCGCGACGCGGTCGGCGGCGGCGAGAACCGAAGGGCGCGCGCCCTCGATCGCCACGCCCACGCCCGCGTACTCGAGCATCTCGACGTCGTTGAGCCCGTCGCCGAACCCGATCACGTCCTCGCGGTCGAGTCCCAGGTGCTCGACCACGGCCGCGATGCCCAGCGCCTTGTGCATGCCCGCGAGGAACATCTCTCCCGCGCCAGGGCCGAGCTCGGGGATCGACGACGGCAGGACGGTGACCTCCGGTCCCACCACGCGCGCGATCTGGGCGAGCGGGGTCCCGGCATGGAAGGACGCGACCTTGCCGAAGGCGAGCCCGGAGAGGTCCTCGGCGGGGGTGAGCGCCGCGAGGATGTCGCGCCGGCCCGTGCTCATGCCGCCCGCCGGCGAGCGGCGCGTCATCGCGTCGATGGTCGCGGGACGGGCGTAGGTCGCCTCGGCGGCCTCAAGCAGGTACAGCGATCCGTGCGCGTCGAGCGCCTCGAGCGCGCGTACGGCGAGATCGGCGGGGAAGGTGTCATTGACCAGGACGGTGTCGCCCACCGAGGCGTACATCCCTGCGCCCGCCACGTAGCCGTCGAATCCGGCCGCCACGATCCGAGGCGTGAGCAGCGACAGCGGACGCCCCGTGCACAGAAACACCAGGTGGCCCGCGGCGCGCGCGGAGCGGACAGCCTCCTCGTGCTCCGGGGGCACCACTCCGTGGTGTGCGTACGTGCCGTCGATGTCAAGAAAGAGCGCGCGGCGGCGCCCGCCGGAGAGGGTGGGGGTCACGCCTTCACCCTAGCCGCGCGGGCCGTGCGCTCCGGTGTTTCACTGGTGAGGGAGGTGAGCGATGGATGCTTGGGTGGCCCGCCACGGCACGGTGGTGCGGGAGTTGCGACCCGATCGTGTGCCCGCCGCGGATGAACTGCTCGTGAGAGTCGAGGCGTGCGGGGTGTGCCGCACGGACCTTCACGTGATCGACGGGGACCTGCCCCAGCATCGTCCCCACGTCATCCCGGGACACCAGGTGGTGGGAACCGTCGTGGGCGCCGGCGGCGCGGCCAGGGGCTTCGATGTGGGCGAGCGCGTGGGCGTGGCGTGGCTGCACCGCACGTGCGGGACCTGCCGATGGTGCCGCACCGCGCGCGAGAACCTGTGCCCGCATGCGACTTTCACCGGCTGGGACCACGACGGCGGCTATGCGGAGCTGGTGACCGTGCCCGAGGCGTTCGCGTACCCGCTGCCCCTGACGGATGAGGCGCTGGACCTGGCGCCGCTGCTGTGCGCGGGGATCATCGGCTATCGGGCGCTCTCGCGTGCGAACCTCCCGCCCGGAGGGGTGCTGGGGCTGTACGGCTTCGGGTCGAGCGCGTCCATCACCGCGCAGCTGGCGAAGGCGGCGGGTGCGACCGTGATCGCGATCACGCGCGGGGAGCGCAACCGAGCGCTCGCGCGCGAGCTCGAGGTGGACTTCGTGGGGGACGAGCACGCCACGCCGCCCGAGCTTCTCGACGCGGCGATCGTGTTCGCGCCGGTGGGGGCGCTGCTCACGCAGGCGCTCGATGCGACCGCGCGCGGCGGCACGGTCGTATCCGCGGGCATCCACATGTCGCCGATCCCGGAGATCGACTACGACCGCTCGCTGTTCTACGAACGCGACCTCCGCTCCGTCACCGCGAACACGCGCGCGGATGGCGCGGAGTTTTTGGCGCTCGCGCGCAATCTCCACCTCGCGCCGGCGGTCACTACGTATGGGTTCGATCGCGTGGACGATGCCCTAGGTGACCTGCGCGCGGGGCGGGCGCGGGGCTCGCTCGTGGTCAGGATGGGGTGAGGAGTGGCCGGGGTGTCGCAGACCGCACCGGGTGCCGTAACGGCGTCATCGGGCTAGGGTCGATGCTCGTGAGATACGTGGCGATTGGGGACAGCTTCACCGAGGGTGTGGGGGATCCGGTGCCGGGGGGCGTGCGTGGCTGGGCCGACCTGGTCGCGTTGGGCCTCGCGGCCGATTCCGGGCGCGGCGTCCACTACGCGAACCTGGCAATCCGTGGACGGCTGCTCGAGCCCATCGCGACGGAACAGTGCGATGCGGCGCTCGAGCTCGACCCGCGACCCGACGTCATGACGTTCAACGGGTCGGGCAACGACATGATGCGACCGGGCTGGAACGCGGTCCGGATCGAGGCGCTCATTCGGCGTGTGATGGAGCGGACCGAGTCGGCTGGCGTGCGACTCGTGATGCTCTCCGGGCCCGACCCCACCGAGCGGCTCCCGCGCGGACGCGTCTTCGCGGAGCGAGCGGGTGAGCTCATGGAGATCGTCGATCGGGTCGTGGGGGAGTACCCGCACGTGATGTTCGTCGACAACTACCGGGACCGCGAGATGCGCCGCGCCGCGTATTGGTCCGAGGATCGTCTGCACCTCAACGCGCTGGGTCACTCGCGCGTGGCGGCGCGGGTGCTCGCCGCGATGGGTGTCGAGACGGACCTTCCGGTGGCCGCGTCATCCGATCTGGGCTCGCGGGGGTTGCTGTCCGAGGCTGCCTATGTCGGCCGCTACGTGCTGCCGTGGCTGGGGCGGCGGCTCACCGGGAAGTCGTCCGGTGATGGTCGCGACCCGAAGCATGCCACCTGGTCGCTGGTCGAGCCGCCCGCTGCCCCCGTGTGACGGCTCCGCCACACCGTTTCGCGGCTCCGCCACACGGGTCCCGGCGTGTCGCCGGAGTGTCGCGCCTGCAGAGGCCTTTGGGGGCCGATCCCGGGCCGGCTTGTGTGGCGCAGCCGCGGGGGCGGTGTGGTGGAGGGACGTCGCGCGCGTGGTTCATCGAGCCGAGGCGGCGTGGCTGGCTCGGGTAGCGTGACGCCATGGCGACCCCTGACTTCATCCTGGACCTGCGCTCGAAGATCGGCACCGATCTCCTGTGGCTACCAGGGGTGACTGCCGTGGTCCTGCGGCCCGCGCCCGAGGGCGGATCGCGGGAGGTGCTGCTGGTCCGGCGCGCCGACAACGGTGCGTGGACCCCGGTCACGGGCATCATCGATCCGGGCGAGGAGCCTGCCCAGGCCGGAGCGCGTGAGTGCCTCGAGGAGGCGGACGTGGTCGCGGTCGCCGAGGCGCTCGTGTGGGTGCACGCACTTCCCCCCATGACCTACGCGAACGGCGACCGGTCACAGTACCTCGACCTCACGTTCCGATTCCGCTACGTGAGCGGCGACCCGTTCCCGGCCGATGGCGAGAACACCGAGGCCGCATGGTTCCCGCTCGACTCCCTCCCGCCCATGTCGGAGGAGATGAGTGCGAGGGTGCGCGCTGCGGTCGAGCCGGGGGACGTCGCGAGCTTCGTCGCCTGACCTGCCCTCTAGCGCGGACTCCCTCGCGGCTCCGCCAGACGGATTCTCGACTCCGCCACACAGGTCTCGGCGTGTCGCCGGCGAGTCGCGCCCGCGGAGGCCACTGAGGGCCGATGCCGAGGCGGCTCGTGTGGCGGAGCCGCAAGTGAGCGCGGTGTGGCAGCTTCCGACCCCTTGCGGCAAGCGTCGGCTGCGCCACACGTTTTCGCGGCTCCGCCACACGGGTCTCGGCGTGTCGCCGGCGAGTCGCGCCCGCGGAGGCCGCTGAGGGCCGATGCAGAGCTTGCGTGTGTGGCGGAGCCGCAAGTGAGCGCGGTGTGGCAGCTTCCGACCCCGTGCGGCGAGCGACGGCTCCGCCACACGGATTCGCGACTCCGCCACACAGGTCCCGGCGTGTCGCCGGCGAGTCGCGCCCGCGGAGGCCACTGAGGGCCGATGCCGGGGTGGCTTGTGTGGCGGAGCCGCGGGGGTTCCGCTCTGGTGGGGGTTGTTAGTCGAGCTGGTCGAAGCGGTAGAGGAACGTGGCCATGGCGTCGCGCTTGGTGTACGCCAGTGGCCTGTACTCCTGAC
The DNA here is from genome assembly GCF_039545075.1 of Demequina sediminis. Classification (NCBI taxonomy): domain Bacteria; kingdom Bacillati; phylum Actinomycetota; class Actinomycetes; order Micrococcales; family Demequinaceae; genus Demequina; species Demequina sediminis. Next base: position 8,474 of record NZ_BAABRR010000018.1, read on the forward strand.
CCGCAGGCGTGGACCAGCCGGTCGTGATGCCGGTCGACTCCAGCCACGTGATCTCCGTGAAGAACTCCGTCGACGACGCAGTCACATCCACAAACGGAGACTCACCAGGATCAGTCCAGGCAGGCTGGCCCGCATACCGGTACAGGAAAGCAGCCATCGCATCCCTCTTCACCGGCGCCAGCGGACGGAACTCCCGCCCCGCAGACGTCTCCCAACCCGTGGAGATGCCCTCCTGGAACATCCACATAATCTCCTCATAGAACTCCGTCGACGTCGGCGTGACATCCACGAACGGAGACTCGGCAGGAAGCGTCACCTCAGGAGAGCCCGAATACCGGTACAAGAACGCCGCCATCGCATCACGCTTAATCTGCGCCAACGGACGGAACTCCTGACCAGACGGAGTCGACCAGCCCGTGCTAATCCCCTCCGCAGCAAGCCACCCAATCGCCACAGCATGCTCCGAGCCCTCCACATCAATGAAGGACGGCTCGGGATCCACAGGATTCGCGAGGTCGGCGATCTCGGTGGGGGTGAGGGATCGTGACCAGACTCCGAGCTCGTCGATATCTCCCTCGTATGGCACGTCCCAGTGATTGACGCCCAAGCCGAACACGGCATCGTCCGTAGTGAAGACGTCAGGGAATCCCGTTCCCGCAAATGCCGGCTCGCCGTCGAGGTAGAGCGTGACGGCGCCCTCGTCGACGGTGAACGCGACGTGGGTCCACTCGCCCGTGGGGATGAGCGTGGGTGAGACGGCGTCGTACCAGGCCTCTCCTGACCACAGCATGGTGGTGTCGGACCAGCCGCGGGGGTTGAGGCTGATCCAGCTCGTGGTGGTCGGCCCGCCGAAGAACGCGGTGGTGAACTGAGTGAGTGCCGCGGGGCGCAGCCACAAGCTCACCGAGTACTGGTGGGTCCGGATGAGTCCATCGGGTAGCCGAACTCCCGACTCGCCGTCGAGGCGGAGCGCGGAGCCGACCACGCCGTCGTCCACGTAGGACGCGGTGCCGCCAGTCGTCGTGAGGCGGTTGCCGGTGGTGGTGGCGGGGGCGTAGGTGCCGGTGGACTCGGTGAGGTCGCCGTCGAAGGACCATGCGGCCTCGCCCGCGGCCTCGGTGGTGGCCAGCACGGTCACCTCGAAGTCCTTGGAGCCGGTCGCCTCGCCGTTGACCGCGGTCGCCGTGAGCGTCACGGTCGCATCGGGCGCCCCCACCGGGGGGCGCGTGACGGCGCCCGCGGCGGTGACCACGGCATCGTCCGACGTCACCCAGGTGATCACGGTCCCTCCGGTGCCCTCGAGCGGCAGGGAAAGGTCCGCGGTGACGGCAGTCGTGCTGCCGAGCGTGAGCGCAGCGAGCGTCGCGTCGACCGCGTCCTGGCCCGTGGGGGTGTCGAGCGCGCGGCCCAGCACCGATGCGCCGGTCGCGTCGCGCAGGGTGAGGCCTGTCGACCAGGAGTCGAGGTCGGCGTCCCAGATGGGCACGGCAAATCCGGTGTAGTCGATGCCGTCGAGGGAGACCGTCATGGTGTTGTCGCCGGTCAGGGTCCAGGTGCCCTCGGTCTCACCCGTGATGGTGCCATCCGGCGCGAGGGTCACGCGCGACGTGGGGGCGGGGTCGGCGGTGATGTCCTTGCCGAGGTCCACCAGCTGCCAGCCGCCGGCGATCGACTCGGAAGCGACGGCGCCTGCGGACTCGCCTGCGTACCGCATGGGAGACAGGGCGGGCCAGCCATCTTCGGTCATCCACATCTGCTGGACGCGGACCTCATGACGCTCGTCCGTGCCAGGGAAGCGCGAGTGGAACACCAGGAAGGACTCGCCGGTGATGGGGTCGTCGTACCAAGAGTTATGGCCAGGGGAGACGTAGCCGAGCGGGGTGCCGCTGCCGGGATCGCCCACTGCGCGCGTCCAAGCGTGGCCGCCCATCAGCTTGACGCCGTGGGGCTCGATCGCGGCGTCGTCGAAGAGCGTTCCTTCGCCGCCCATGACGGTCGACATGTCGTGACCCTGGGCATCGACGTAGGGGCCATCGGGGTTCTCGGAGCGCATCACGCGCATGTCATAGCCGCCGTCCGCCGTGAGCCCACCGAAGGAGACGAAGAGGTAGTAGTAGCCGGTCTGCTCGTCGAAGCGAATGGTCGGGGCCTCGATGCGCGCGTGATTCCCGCCGATCAGGTGAGTGCCCCACTCCTGGTTCGGCAGGGGCATGCCGGTTGCCGGGTCGAGCTCGAGGATGAAGATGCCGCCCGAGTACGAGCCATAGACCATCCACAGGCGCCCGTCGGCGTCGAAGAAGACGTCGGGGTCGACCGCGTTGGGGTTCACGGTCGCGTCGTAGTCCTCGCCGGGAACCTGCTGGGGCTCGCCGTCGCGCTGCCCTGATCGCAGCATGATGCCGAGGTCCTCGTAGGGGCCATTCACGCTGTCCGAGACGGCGACTCCGAGCGCAGACCGGGGCGAATCTCCGCGGCACGCGTTGTAGTAGAGGTAGTAGCGACCGTCCTCGAGCTGGATCGCGTCCGAGGCCCACAGGGTGGTGGTTTCCGCCCAGGCGAAGGTCTCCGCGAGCTCGGTGTCGATGTCCTCGAAGAGCGCGTTGTCGCGTGAAATCCCCAGGTCAACCGTGTGCTGAGTCCAGTTCATGAGGTCGGTCGTGTGGGCCGATGCGCCGTGCGAGCCAAAGACCCAGATGTCCTCTCCGGACGTGACAACCGAGGGGTCGTGGACCGAGACCTCGGCGAAGGTGGGGGCCGGTGGCGTCGCCTCGGCGGGTGCGGTGGCTGGTGCGGGTGCGGTGGCGGGTGCGGGTGTGGTGGCGGGCGCGGCGGCGGCTTCCCCGCCCGCCGTGAGAATGGCGGCTCCGGAAAGTGCGGCGAGTGTGAAGGCGCTCGCCGCGATCGCTAGTCGAGAACGTGGATGTGCCACGGATGCTCCTGTTCGTCGTTGGACAGTGCGTGATGGGGTGAGTCCCCACGCCGCGCAAAGTTACAACGATGTAGAAGCGGAGTCAATTGGTGGAGGCGGTGGGTCGTGCTCGGTGGTGGGAGCTGGGGAGCTGGGGCGCTGGGGAGCTGGGGCGTGGGGTGGGCGAGGGGCGCGAACGACAGTGGGGGTCCCATAGGAAGCGCAAACCTCGCAGAATCGACTATGGGTGTCCCATAGGACGCTGGCGCTGACGCTGACGCTGACGCTGGCGCTGGCGCTGACGCTGACGCTGACGCTGGCGCTGACGCTGACGCTGGCGCTGGCGCTGGCGCTGACGCTGGCGCTGACGCTGGCGCTGACGCTGGCGCTGACGCTGGCAGGCGGTGAGCGCGCTCAGCCTGCGGACGCGGGATCGCAGGGTTGCGGCTCGGGCGCGAACGACAGTGGGGGTCCCATAGGAAGCGCAAACTTCCCGGAATCGACTATGGGTGTCCCATAGGGCGCTCGGGCGAGAGAGGGGTGAGCAGTTCTGGAGCAGAGCGCTCCGCCGCTCCGCTCAGTGGCCCGCGGGGACCTCGCCAGGGGAGTCGGCCGGGCGCTGGATGAACATCGCGCCCACCACGGCGAGCGTGGCGAGCACGGCCGCGATCACGAACGCGGCCGAGATCCCCGCCGCGGTGGCCCCCGCCGTCGTGGCGCCCGAGTCGGCGCGCGTCAGGGCCACGGCCGCCATGGTCGAGATGAACAGCGCCGTGCCCGCCGCGCCGGCGACCTGCTGAAGCGTCGAGACGGTCGCCGAGCCGTGCGAGTACAGGTGGCGCGGCAGCGACCCGAGGCTCGCGGTGAACAGCGGCGTGAACATGAGCGAGAGGCCGGTGCTGAGCGCGACGTGGCACGCGAGCAGCGCCCACCACGGCGTGTCGGGCCCGAGGATCGCGGACATGGTCCACAGCACGCCCGCGACCAGCGCGGCTCCCGGGATTAGCAGGGGACGCGGTCCGATCCTGTCCACCGCGCGCCCGATCCCCGGCGCGAACAGCGCCATCACCAGGCCACCCGGGAGGAGCATGAGCCCACTCTGCAGCACGGTCAGTCCCAGCACGTTCTGCATGAAGAGCGGCAGCAGGATGATCGCGCCGAAGAGCGACATCATGAGAATGACGAACATGCCGACCGAGACCGCGAAGGTCGGGACGCGGAACGTGCGCAGGTCGCGCAGGGCATCGTCGATACGCTGCAGCACCAGCTGTCGCCACACAAAGAGCGCGAGCGCGACGAGCCCAGCACCAAGAGCCACGATCATCTCCGTGGTGACGCCCTCGCCAGCGGACTCGCCGATTCGGCTCAGGCCGTACACGACCCCGCCGAAGCCGATCGCGGAGAGCAGCACCGACACGACGTCGAGCGGCGCCTTGCGCGGCTCCGTGACATTCGTGAGCAGGCGCCAACCGAGCGCCAACACCGTGAGCGCGATGGGGAGCACGAACACGAACATGAAGCGCCACGGCAGCACGCTCAGGATGAGTCCTGAGACGGTGGGGCCGATCGCGGGCGCGACCGCGATGACCACCGAGATCGAGCCCATGCGACGGCCCCGGGTTGCCGGCGGCTCGAGCTGCATCACGGTCGTGATGAGCAGGGGCAACATGATCGCGGTGCCGCCGGCCTGGATGACGCGCGCGACGAGCAGCGCCTCGAAGCCGGGAGACAGCGCGGCCATCAAGGTGCCGGTGGAGAACAGCCCCATCGCGGCCAAGAAGATGGGTCGCGTGTGGAAGCGCTGCAGCAGGAAGCCCGTGATCGGGATCACCACCGCCATCGTGAGAAGGAAGGCCGTGGTCAGCCACTGAGCGTCGACCGCCGTGATGCCCAGGTCGGTCATGAGGTGCGGGATCGCGACGCTCATCACGGTCTCGTTGAGGATCACGACGAAGGCGGAGACGATCAAGACCCAAATCACCACGGAGTTGCGGCGTGCGGTGGCGGGGTCGATCGGGGCGGACTGGTCTGCTGTCGCGGACTGAGCGGGCGCGGGCTGAGGGGACGCGGAGGAGTGCGGATTCCTAGGCGCCTCGTCCCGGGTGGCGAGGTCGTCGGTCATGGGGTCCATTGTCGTTCACGGCACTGACAATGGGGCACCCCCCAAAAAAGAGGGCATTGCCGCGAGGGCCCCACGTGCATAGCATCGTTATCACTACTCCGGCGGTGCACCCCGCCGGTGTCGCTTTCCTGGGGGCCGCCTGCCGGCGGAGGACGCGGAGGGGAAATGGTGCGTGTGGCTGAGGGGCGCCGTTTTTCGGCGCGAGACGTGCTCGTCATGAGCGCGTCCATCGATCCCACTGGCTTGCGTGTGGTGCGGTTGGCGGTCGGCGACGAGTCCGACGATGCCCGACCGCTCGGGCCGGACGAGCATCCGTCGCCGGAGTCGTCGGCCGCCTTCGCCGAATGGCGCATGCGCCTGGGCGCGTCCGGCGCGTTGCCGAACGTCTACCTTCCGGACGCCGAGCGCCTGTCCTCGCCTCAAGGCCACGTCGACCTCTTCTCGGGCGGGCCGGTCGACGACGCCTCGAGGAGGTACCTCACCCTCGCGGCGGACGCGCGCGCCCTGCGGGTGCGCGCGCGAGTCCTCCTTTGGCTCGCCGCGCGGGCATCGGTGGATGTCGCGGGGACGATGCGCTGGGCCAGTCTCGCGTGCGGGCCCGCTTATCCGGCTCTTCGCATTCAGGGCTGTAGGAGTGGCCTGAAGCCGCCGGCCTCGAGTAGCGATCTCGCGATGTAGTGGGTGAGGTTTCGGAACCCCAGGGCGGATCCGCGGAGGTGCTCGAGTCGGCCGTTGATCGCCTCCGTGGGCCCGTTCGAGGTCCCCGGCCGGTCGAAGTACGCTAGGACGTCGGCGGCGCGATGGCTCAGGGTTCGGCCGAGCCTGCGGAGCTCGACCAGCGCGGCCGGCACGCCGGTGCGAAGCGACTCGATGAGCGCCGTGAAGTCGCGCTTCGCGGTCGCGCGGTCGGGGTGACGGTAGGCGGTGATGATGCGCTGGTAGGCGGCCCATGTGACCTCGACCTCGGTGTGGGCGTCGTCGTCGAACAGGGCGTCGAGGCGTGCCCACTGGCGGTCGGTGAGGTACTCCAGCCCGGTGTGCAGGATCCGACGGGACATGTACAGCGGGTCGCCGGCGTGGCCGCGGTGGCCGTGGATGGCTTGCTGCAGTCGCCGGCGGCACTGGTCGAGGGCGTCACCGGCGAGCTGGACCACATGGAACGGGTCCATGACCGCTGTGGCGTCGGGCAGTTCTTCGGCGGCCGCGGTCTTGAAGCCACTGAAGCCGTCCATGGCGATCGACTCGATTCGGTCGCGCCAGCATCGGGGGCGTTCGGCGAGCCATGTCTGGAACGTCTGTTTCGATCTGCCAGGGATCATGTCGAGCAGGCGGGCCGGACCGACGCCGTCGCGTACCGGGGTGAGGTCGATGATGACCGTCACGTAGTTGCCGCCGTAGCGGGCGTGTCGCCACACATGCTCATCGACACCGAGGACGTGCACGCCCTGGAAGCGGGTGGGATCGTTGATCAGCTGGCGGTGCCCTTCGGTGAGGACCGCGTCGTTCGCGGTGTGCCACGCGACGCCGAGCCCCGCAGCGATGCGGGAGATGCTCAGGTGGTCCACGACGAGCGCCCTCAGCGCCCAGGCCAGGCCGCCGCGGGAGACCTTCGCGCGTGGCTCGGCCGCGGCGCGGAGGTCGTCGAGCCAGAACCGGCCGCATCGATCGCATCGGAACCTGCGTACGCGCACGAGCAGCGTCGTGGGCCGGCACCCGAACGGCTCGTGCGCAAGGCGGCGTTCCTGGCTGCCTCGCGGCCGGCCCCGGTCCCCGCACCCGTGGCACCGGTCGTCAGGGCTCGCGACGCGGCACTCGAGCACCGCCCTGTCGTTCTCGATGCGTTGACCCGTGACGGTCAGGCCAAGGCTGTCGAGGTTGCAGAAGGTCGTGAGATCGGGCGCGCCGAAGGTAGCGTGAGACAAGTCGAGGTCTTCCAGACGGTGAGTGTGAGAACTTCCATCCTGGGGGACCTCGACCCCTACCCCCAACCACCCACCCCCGGGACAGCGCTACAGCCTCATTTGCGAAGAGCCGCTTATCCGATGGCCGCGTCGATGGCGGTCGCGATGGAGTCGGGTATCGCGATCGAGGCGACCTTCGTCGACACGTGCCTGCCGGCAGTCGACGTGAGCCGCCGCGTGGTGCTCGCCCACGGAATCGACCCCGACGCGCACCGGTTCACGGTCGCCCGCGCCGGTGACGCGCCCGTGCCGGCTCAGTCCCAACACCTCGTGGAGGCGCTCGGCCTGCTCGAGGGGCTCTCGTGCGACGCGGCCGCGCGTGCCATCGCCGAGGCCTTCGCCATGGTGCGCCCGGGCGGCTCGCTCGTGTTGTCCGTGATGCTCGCGGGTCGCCCCCCGCGAGATCCCGAGCTCACCGTCGCGTGGCCCATGGGACCGATGCGCACGCTCGGCGAGCTAGCCGCGCTGCTGGCCTCCGCTGGAGTCGACATCGCCGATGCACTGGTGCACATCCCCCAGGACGGCGTCTATGCCGTCGTCGAGGTTGCCCGGCTGTAGCGAGGGCCTCGCTGCGCCCGCGGGCGGGTAGGGTGCGGCGCATGAGCGATGCGGCGGTGCCTGCGACGGTCGGGATCCTCGGGGTGGGGCGCGTGGGGACGGTGCTGGCGCGCCTGTGCCGCGACGCGGGACTCGAGGTTCGGGCCGCGGGATCCGCCGACGACCCGGCCCCGGTGTGCGCGTGCGACGTGGTGATCCTTGCGATTCCGCTCGGTCGCTACCGCAGCCTGCCGCGCGAGCTCCTGCGGGGCCGGCTCGTGGTCGATGCCATGAACTACTGGTGGGAGCTCGACGGCGCCAGGCCCGATCTCGACGACCCCACGACCTCGACCTCCGAGACCGTCGCCGCCTTCTTGGAGGGCGCGCGCGTGGTCAAGGCGCTCGGCCACGCGAGCGTGTGGGAGCTCGAGAACCTTGCGCGGCCGGCCGGTGATCCCGAGCGCCGGGGGATCGCGATCGCGGGCGACGGCGCCGAGGATGGCGCGGGCGACGTCGCGACGGTGGCCGCGCTGGTCGATGCGATGGGCTTCGATCCCGTGATCGCCGGGCCCCTCGCGGCCGGGGTCGCGTTCGAGCCGCCCACGGAGATCTTCGGCTCCGACGCGACCGCCGACGAGTTGCGCGAGATGCTGGCCCGCTTTCCGCGGTCTCAGCGTGGACGCGTGGTCGCCAGGGCGCGCGGGGGGCTGCGGTAGGCGGGTAGGCGCCACGCGCGCGAATTACGCGCGTCCTGCGGCCTTTGCGCCCGCTAGGTAATCGATGTAAATTGCGGGGCGGAACCCATCGACTCGAGGGAGAGCGAACGTGACCGAGCCCACCGTGCCCGGGAAGGAACCGGCACCCGCGCGGGGACCGGCGCGCCGCGTCCGCGCGTACCACCGCACCCCCACCTCGGAGGCCGAGGCCAACAACGCGGACATCGCGCTCAGCATGCACCTCGCGATCGAGGGACCCGGCGGGTGGGCGCCGCTCTTCGACGACTACGGCATCTTCTTCGCGCGCGTCGCCGAGACCCCTGGCCCGGCCGGCACCACCGAGGAGATCCTGCGTTCGCTCGTCGATCCGCACCTGTTCCACCTGGAAGGTGGCGAGTTCGGCGTGGTGGCGACGCGCGTGGCGCGCGGCGGCGGCCCCGACGGCACCGAACAGTCGAGCGTCCTCATCGCAACCTCGCCCGACCTGCTCACCTACACCGAGATCGGCCTGCTCGATCTGGGCGTGACGGACGGCGTGCATCGTCCCGCCGCGGCCTTCGACGCCCAGGCCGGCGTCTACCGCCTGTCGTGGAGCGACGATGCCGGGTGCGCCCGTCGCGCCACGGTTGCCGATCTCGCGGACGCCGCCACGGTGGGCGCGGTCGAGGACGGCGGCGTTGACGGTCTTGAGCATGGCGCGCCGCTTGCGGTCCCGGAGGAGGTCGCGCGCGGCCTCGAGGTGAGGTTCGGGAGGATCGTCAACACGGACGCGCGCCCGCTGCCCGAGGTGCACGTCCCGCGGGGCGGGATGCTCGGTGTCGATAGCCTGCCCGGACGCCTCGAGCTCGACTACAGCGACGGCTCCACGGGGTCATTGGCGATCGAGTGGGACCTCGCCGCACAGGCCGCGATCGACACCGCCGTGCCCGGCGAGCACCGCGTGCAGGGCCGCGTCCGCCAGGCCGTCTACCCGACGCCGTTCGCCGACGAGCGGGCCGATCCGAGCGTCTACCGCTTCGACTTCAACGGCGAGCAGAAGTTCCTCATGATCGCCACCAAGGACCTTCACCTTGACCCCGTGAACAACTCGGGCGAGCCGGTGGGGATGCCCCTCCGCATGGCGGACCGCATCGAGGACCTGTCCGACGAGGCCCTTGAGGCCGGCCGCGTCACCGAGGTCGACCTGCTGGTCCACGGCTCGCCCGATGCGGACGGCAACTCGATGACCGGCTGCTTCTGGGCGCCCGAGATCCACCTCATCGACGGCACGCTGTCGATCCTCTTCATGCCCAGCTACGGCACCCCGACCGACATGTGGTCGGGACGCGCGAGCATCGTCCAATTGCGCAAGGACGCCGCGGGGCGTCATCTTGACCCGACCGTGCCCGCGCATTGGACGCCGGCGCGGCACGTGGTGCGCGCGGACGGCGCCGCGCTCAACCCGATCCAGGGCATCTCTCTCGACATGACCTACGTCGAGGACTCCGGCCAGCACTATTACGCCTGGCAGATGCTCGGCAGCGTGTTCATCGCGCGGATGGATCCCGCGGACCCGACGCGGCTCACGAGCGATCCGGTGCGCATCATCGCCCCCGAGTACGCGTGGGACAACCTCATCGCCGAGGGGCCCAACGTGCTCGCGAGGGACGGCCGGCTCTACCTGCTGTACTCGGGCTCGACGGTGGGCGACACCTACACGACGGGGCTCGCGACCGCCCCGGCGGGAGAGGGCGCCGACCTCACCGACCCCGCGACGTGGACGCGGTTGGGCCATCCGATCCAGAAATCGGGGCCCTTCAACGGCGAGATGCAGCTGGGCACCGGCCACGGCATGTGGTCCGAGGACGAGGACGGCAATCTCCTCTACGTCTTCCACGCGCGCACGGATCGTAAGGGCCTCACGGGGCGCGACATGTTCGTGCGCCGGGTCCACTTCGCGACCGACGGCATGCCGGTGCTCGACATGGAGACCGAGGAGGAGTTGCTGCCTGAGCTGCGCGACGTCTCGGTGACGGTGCGCGTGCGATGACCGGCTCGGCCGCCGGGGGAGAGCCCTACGGCTACCTGATGGTCCACTTCCTTGAGGATCCGGACGGCTACGCCGAGAGGATCTACCTGGACCTCTCCGACGGCAACGACCCCGAGCGCTGGATCCCCCTCAACGGCGGCGAGCCGGTCCTCGCGTCCCACCTGGGCACCACGGGCGTGCGCGACCCGCACCTCGCCTTCAACCCCGAGACCGGGACGTACTTCATCCTGGGCACGGACCTCCGGGTGTTCGGCGGGGACGATGCCGGGTGGGAGGCGTGGTCGCACGGCTACTCGACGCGGATGAACGTGTGGGAGTCGCGCGATCTCATCACGTGGTCGCCGCAACGCCAGCTCGACGTGGCGCTCGATGCGACCGGCGAGCCCGCGCCGGGTGTTCCCGACATGGGCATGATGTGGGCAGCCGAAGCCACCTTCGTGCCCGACTTCCACGGCGAGGGCGAGGGCGCGTTCGTCGTGTACTGGACGTCGACCGTGGGCGACCACCAGGTCATCCTGTGGGGCTCCACCACGGACTTCACGCAGGCGACGTGGCGGTTCGGCGGCGTGATGCTCGACCATGGCGAGGACACGATCGACGCCACGGTCCTGCGGCACGGCGGCCGCACCTACCGCGTCACGAAGTCGAATGGCGCGAGCGCGCGCGGCCTCTTCATGGAGGTCACCGACGCGACGCGCTGGTGGGAGTCGGACACCTCATGGACCCAGGTCCAGACGCGCATCGGCGAGGAGTACGCCGCCGGCCACGGCGTCGAGGTTCCCACGATGTTCCGCGCCCACGACCAAGATCGCTGGTACCTCTACGTGGACGTGATCCCGAGCATCGGCTACCGGCCGTTGGTCGCGACGGATCTGGACGGCGCGCCGCCGTGGGCGGCGCTGGAGAGCTCACGGTTCTCCTTGCGCGCCGCGACCAAACATGGGGGAGTGCTGGGTCTCACCAGGGCGCTGCACGAGTCCCTGAGGGCGGCCGATGCCGCAGCCGCCGTGGTCGCCGACGTGGGCGAGGTCGCGGCGTTGCCCGAGCGCGTCGAGGCGCGACTGCACGGCGGGGGGACGGCGTTCTTCCCGGTGGAGTGGGGTGTGCCGGACGCCGCGGGTGTGGTCGAGGGGGTGCTGACGGGGAGCATCGGCGCGAACCTCAACGCCTGGGTCGGGGCCGCGGGCTCGACGGCGTGGGACGCGGCGGACAAGGTGGCGTTCAGCGCGACCGCGATCCGGGTGCGTGCCCGGATCGCGGCGGGCTGATTCATCCGAAGTCGAACAGGTCTCCCAGGAAGGACTCTTTGCGCTTGGGCTTGCTTCCGTAGCGGGGGTCGTAGCCGCGCTGGTCGTAGCCCTTGCGGTCGTCGTACGAGCGCTGGTCGTAGCCGCGTTGGTCATATCCGCGCTGTGTCTCGCGGGCGGGGGCCGGCGCGGGTGCGGACTCGGCGGCGGAGCGGTCGATGATCTTGTCGAGCTCGCCGCGGTCGAGCCACACGCCCCTGCACTCGGGGCAGTAGTCGATCTCGACTCCCTGGCGGTCGGACATGACGAGCGTCGCGTTGTCGACGGGGCACTTCATCGTGGGGACTCCTTGTGTCGGGGCCTGGAGCGGCCATGCGGCGGCCGCTCTCGCGATGCCAACGCGCTGGCGGGCGCGACTGTTCCCGCCGTCGGGGTGAAGTTGACCCCGTTTCCCGGACAGGTAGTTGGTTGGTCATGCGGCCAGCGCGAGCTGGCGGCGTTCGTACTCTAGCGGGCTGAGGTAGCCCAGGGCGCTGTGGCGTCGGCGGGCGTTGTACCAGC
>NZ_BAABRR010000019.1:0-13589 GCF_039545075.1 Demequina sediminis
TCCTGGCACAACTCGTCCTTGAACTCCTGGCTGAAACGCCGTCGTGATGCAGTCATCCTGCAGATCTCTCTTTCAGTAGCACCCTCAGTTTAAGAGGGCCCACCGTCCGAAATCCCTAGGCCGCCCACCACTGACATCGGACACTGTCAGCCCGACGTGTAGCAGACGGGAAGGTCCTGGAAACCTAAGGGTTTCCAGGACCTTTCTGTTTCGTGGGACTTGGTCCGGGTGTCAGGCGCTCATCACTTTGGACTAGTGGCCGCGCCTCCCGGCGGCCGCGCTGCTGCAGGCCCGCGATGGTGGCGGTCGGTTTCGGTAGTCCTGGGTGCGCGCTCTGCGCATATGCGGCATGAGCGCCGAAAACCGCACCGTGGACAACGACTAGGGCCTGGAGCCGCTGCTCGATGTAAGCGAGCTGGCCGCGAACCCGGGGCGTTCCGGTCTCCACCGTGTACGACTGGCGGACTCGGGGCGTCGGGCCGCGCGGCTACCCCTTCGGCAAGCGCCTGAAGTTCTCGGTGTCGGACGTGCGCCTCTGGGTCGAGCACCAGCGCGATGCGTCTCCTGCGGAGGGGCGGTGACACCGTGGCGCGCGCGCGGCTGACCATCGGTACCTTCGGCGACATCGCCCACTTCGAGGCGCCCCGTGGGCGTGTGGTCGCGCGGACCCGCTACCGCGACTGGGACGGCAAGAATCGTCTCGTGCAGACGACTGCCAAGACGCATAGCCAGGCGGAGCAGGCGTTGAAGGCCAGGCTCGCCAACCGGAGCCTGTTTCAGCCCGCCAGCTCGGTCCTTCCGCCCGACAGTCCCCTTCCGGACCTGGTGGCTCACTGGCTCGAGGATCTCGCGCTCGAGGAGCGGACTTCGAAGCGCACCTTGGAGCTGTACGAGTGGGACATGCGCAGACTGTCCTGCCGGTGTTCGAGGGCCTCACGTTGCGGGAGATCGGCGTCGCCCGTTGCGACCAGTACCTCAAGGTTCTCGCGAACCGGAGTTTCAGTCGCGCCAAGCATGTCCGGGTGGAACTCCGGCTCGCGCTCGAGCTGGCCGTGCGGCACGTGGTGCTGCCACGCAATCCGATGGCGCACGTCTCACCGCTGCGGAGCCCTGCATCGATGCCGAATGCGCTCACGGCCACCGAGGTGAACGCGGTGCGCGCGGCGGTCGCCTCCTGGGAGATGGGTGGCTCGTGCTCAGGGCCCCGGCCGGACGGGCAGCTCGGCGCGATCATTGAGTTGATGCTCGGTGCCTCCGCGCGCGTCGGCGAGGTCCTGGCCATCCGTCGCCGCGATGTCGACGTCACGAGCACGACGCGGTCGATCCGCATCGCCGGGACCATCGTCAGTCTCCATGGTGAGCCGACGAAGCGGCAGGACCACCCGAAGACGGTGAAGTCGGTGAGGACCGTGGCGATCCCGTCGTTGACTGCCGAGGCGGTACGGCGCCGGCTGGCGCGATTGTAGGACCACTCGCTCGACGCGCTGCTGTTCTGCACGCGTGACGGGACGCCGTTGACCACCAACAACGTGCGCTGGCAGTTCCGGATGGTTCTCGAACGTGCGGGCATCACGGGAGTCATGCCGCACATGTGCCGACGGACCGTCGCGACCGCGATCAATGACGAGGGTGGCGTGGAGCTAGCGGCGGAGCTGCTCGGGTACACGGACCCGAGAATCACGATATAGCCCTACATCAAGCCGCCCGAGATGGTGAATCCGGCGACGGCGGCGATGCTCGACCGGGTATTCGCGAAGGACGAGTAATTGCCGACGCGCCGGGGCCGTCACGCCGTCAGGGTCGGGGGAGCGGGCTGGGTGGCCATCTCCTCGGGCGTGGCCGACGGCTCCTGCCTGGTGCGACGCGCGCGTTCGACGGTGTAGCTCGTGCGGGCGACGTCCTGTCCGATCCTCGTGGCGATGAACTCCTCCGTGTCGGTCTGGACGCCGTCACTGCCGACGCGGGTGAACCTGCGGATGCGTCCCTCGGCGATGAACCGATCGCCCTTGGCGAGGTGCTCGGCGGCTCGCTCTGCGGTGCGGCCGAAGACGATCAGGTCATGGAACGTCGGCTCGAGCGGGGTGAACGAGCCGCCTTCGCCGCGGTGGAAGTGCTCTTGGCCGACGCGGACGTAGAGGCGCGCGTCGCTCCGCTCGGTGGTCGTGAGGGCCGGCTCGCTCACGATGAATCCGGACAGTGATGTGCGGGTGCGGAACATGACGCCGCCCTCCTTCATGATCGTCGGCGTCGTGGTGACGCCTGTACCGGTCAGGTGCGCGACTAAGGCCCGGAGACGTCGTGCCGCAGGTGCACGCGTCCGCCGCGTCGACGGTTTGCGCCGCACCCCGTCAGCGCGTCGGCCCAAAGGCAGGGTCGATCGTCAGACCCGGCCTCTAAGGTGACGTTCATGACTGGGGAACCGAATGAAGCTTCACATGCATGGCAGGGAAAGCTGACGCTGGGAGACGTCCTTGCCAGCGCCGGAATCGACCTCGCAGACGTGCTCGTGATCAGGCACACCTTCAAGGCCGAGGGCCTGGCGTCTCCGAACGACGCGACGGCTGAAGCCGTGATCGCCTACACGCGCCGCCAGGGCGCCGGCGGTGGCAAGTTCCCCAAGAATCCGCCGCGCTGGTGGCTTGTGTTCCTCGCCGACGGCGGGCATCGGACCCGCTTCTACGGTGCGTACGAGAACCTGGGCGAATCCGTCGAGGAGCGCAACGCGATCGACCGCTTCTACAACCTCGTGAAGTCGGACCTGCTCGCCAAGCTCGATCGACGGCTTGTGGTCGAGTGGTCCCAGGACTTCATCAACTGGGTCAAACCCGGGGTCTCGGCATCGTCCTTCCCCGTGGTGGAGATCTCCGACCCCGACGCGGTTCCGTTTCCCGGGTTCGACCGCGTCGCGGTCACCTACGCAGAGCTCCAGGACGTCGTGAACGACGCTCGATACGACTCATGGCGCACGGCACTCGGGGCAGTGCAGGGGATCTATTTGATCGCCGATCGGAGCACCGGGAAGCTCTACGTCGGCAAGGCCGATGGCTCTCAGCGGATCCTGGGTCGGTGGCGGCAGTACGCGGACTCGGGACATGGCGGCAACGTCGCCTTGCGCGACGCGCTCGGCGTCGACCCGGAACGGGCGCAGCACTTCACCTGGAGCCTGCTGCGGGTGTTCGGATCGAACACCACCCCCGACGAGGTCGACGCCGCCGAGTCGCATTTCAAGGAGACGTTGTTGACTCGCAAGTACGGCTTCAACCGCAACTGAAGTGTCCCAACGCCGCGCAGCGTATTCAGTGGCTCGCGCCCCGCGCCCTGGATTTCTTGAACCCTTTGGAGCCTGATCGTGAGCATTGGCGAGTTGTTCGATCCCGAGCCGCAGCAGTGGGGCCTCCGCGGTGATCCAATGCTGTGGCGTGAGCTCAAGTCCGTACTCGCGGGTCAACCTCTTCCCCCCGATCTCGAAGCGTTGGCGACGATCATCGAAGAGGCCGCAAGCGAACTCGTCGGTGCTCCGCTTCTCGGTCAGCCCGATGACCGAAAGGTCGAGCGCTTCGTGCAGGAGTCCGGTATGAGCACCGGATGGGTCAGCGCAGACTGGTGGAACGGTGATGGGATGCGCCTTCTGCGCGAGCGATTCGCATCTCGCACCGGTGCCGCAGGAACTGGCCCGTAGGTCTGCAGAGGCCTACGCCGCCGCGATCGCGGCGATGAGCGCGTCTTCCCGAGCGCGGCGCCCCGCGACGTCGGCGTCGACGAAGGCGGCGAAGTCTGCGTCGCGGTCCGCGATGACGACTTCAGTCGCTAACTCTCGGAGTGGCGCGCCGGGCCATGCGGCTACGCGGGTTGGGCGGTCGCGATCGAGTTTCGTTCCGCAGTCGGCTGTCCAGTTCCTCAGGCGGACGGACGCGTCGTGGAAGTCGCGATGCCATCCCAGAGGTGCGGACCCGTGCTGCTGCGGGTCGTACGCGCACAACCAGTGAAGGTGCAACGCGGACAGTTCCCAGACGAGGTCCCAGTGCCTGTGCCAGAACGGCGGCAACGTCGTGGGCCCGAGCCCGTATGTGTCGCGCAGCCACTTCACCCACCCGTCCAGCTCGTTCCACTCGAAGCGCGCGTTGGTGGACGTGAGAAGGTTCCAGTTCAATGGACGCGGCGGTTCCATCGCCGACTCGTCAGCGCGCGAGTGCGGGTCCCCACCCGCCACGAGATCGGGCTCGTCTTCGAGCGGTACCTGGAAGTCGTCCTCGCGCGTCACCGTAAGCTCCTCACAGGCTGACCGGTCGCACCGCCGCCGCCGGCGCCGGGGCAGCGGGCTCGACGGCCTTGATGCGGCGACGTTCGCGATCAACGGCGTATGCGGTTCGCGCGGAGTCGTGACCGAGTCGCTTGGCGACGAACTCCTCACCTGCGAGGGTCTGCTTGTCGCGCTCGAACGTGAAGTTCCGAACGTAGCCCTCGGCGACAAACGCGTCGCCCTTGGCGAACATCTGGAACGCACGCTCGGCTG
The DNA here is from genome assembly GCF_039545075.1 of Demequina sediminis. Classification (NCBI taxonomy): domain Bacteria; kingdom Bacillati; phylum Actinomycetota; class Actinomycetes; order Micrococcales; family Demequinaceae; genus Demequina; species Demequina sediminis. The sequence goes on from NZ_BAABRR010000019.1 coordinate 4,514, forward strand.
TGCGGCGGAACATCACCAAGTCGTGGAATGTCGTCTCGCCCTGGGTAAATGACCCGTCGGTGTTGCGCTCGAAGTGCTCCTGGGCGACGCGCACGTAGAACCTCGCCTCGCCCTTGGAGTTGAACGAGAGCTGCGGGTCGGACGCGATGAACCCCGACAAGGACTCCTGCGTCTTGATCGCCATGGCGTGCTCCTGCCTGTCAGGCGGCCGAGCCGGCCGCGCGCTACAGCACAGGTGCACTCGGCGTCCCCGGCGGAGTGGGACTGCGCAACCATGCATCGGTGGGCGGCTCTTCCACAGAGCTGGTGCTTCCTCCGATCGTTCACCCGAACGGGGAATCTGTGCGAGCGCGACGCTAGAAGCTCCGTTCCGTGACGACCGTCTAGCCCACTACTTCGGCGTCGCGTCTTTGGTCGGTCCCTGAAGCGGAGACCGCAGAACTAGCAAGCCCCTGTGGCTCGTTCGCGCAAACGGCGTGCCTGGCGGTCGCTGTAACGAGGACAGACACTCGTCGCCCTGTGCATCAAATCTCAGAGGCCAAGCACTTCTTTCTTCTTCGCCTCGAACTCCTCCGCGGTGAGGATGCCTGCGTCGACCAGGTCCTTCAGCTTCTTGACCATCTCGATCTGTTCGTCAAGTGACATCCGTGGCGTCGACGCCGTAGGTGTTGCCGCCGGCGCCTGCGGCGCAGCGGTCATCGGGTTGATGGCCTGAGCGAGGTTCATGCCGAGGAGCATTCCGCCGCCGTCGCCGAACCCGTGGTCCTCGATGCCCTGGGCGACCTTCTGCTGTGCCGAGACGTTGGAGGCGTGCTGCGAGACTCCTTCGTACGCCGAGAGGTTCATCTTGTTGGTGGAGAACCGCTTGACCAACTCGCGCGACTCGGGGGAGAACTCGATGCTCTCGATGCCGACCTGAACGACGTCGAGCCCATAGCGCGTAATCCAAGAGCCCAAGGTGGAGTTGTCGTCCGCGATGAGCTCTGCGATTGCCGTGGACTGTGAAGGGAGCTCGGAGATCCGGTAGGTCGCCGAGAGGGAGTTCACGGCGGCGATGAACGCCTGGATGAACTCCGAAGCGATCTGTTGCCGTGCCTCGATGCTGTCGAAGGCGTAGTGCCGTGCGTTCGCCGGGAGGAAGTTCCGTACGAAAGCAACTGGGTCCACCACGCGCAGCGAGAATGTCCCGAAGGCGAGGAGTTCCAGGTCGGTCCCATAGAACTTGTCGTGGTACACCACAGGCCCACGCGTGCCGAACTTCAGTCCTCGGATCTCCCGTAGATTGACGAATACGAGATACTTCTGATCTGAGGTTTGGCCTCCATAGCCGATTCGACTGGCGGCCTGCTTCAAGAGGGAAGCCGACAGCCCGTCGCGGTTGAAGATGCTCGCCTGGCCTGACCGATACTCGTAGCCACCGGGTTCCGTGATGATGTCCTCGATGCCGGCCTGGCTGAAGACGAACGCTGCCGTGTTCTCGGGGACGAAGAATTTCGAACCGTTGGAGATCACGTCGGCAGAGCCGTTGAAGTTCACGCCGCGGCCGTTGTTGGACCGTTGGTAGATCCCGGGGGCGACGACGGTGTGCTCGCTGAACTGGCCGGCGGTGATGATGTCCTTCCACTGGTCAGCGAACGTGCCTTGTACGGCACCGGTGAAAGCTTGGATGATTCCCACGTCTACCCCTCTATCGCGCGTGAACACGTGCTACGTCGGGTTGTGGCGCGCTCGTGCCGAGATGGCTCGGGAGTTCGCTCACAGAAATGCTGCAACAGTTGCCTCGCTTCCCGACGAGAGGCCCGAGCCTGACGTCAGCGTCATCGAACAGGGCCATAGCCCCCGGTTCCACGTTGCACTCGGCCGCCATGCCGTCCTCGCTCCCTCAGCGCCTGCACGTAGCCCAAATCATAGGGGCCCCATGGAGCGCCATTCGGGACTCCGTTGCTTAATCTATGCACCTCGTGCACATGGTGAGAGCCGTTCCTGAGACGAGGCTGTGCCGCAGCCGACTGTCGAGAGTTGCATTTGGCCTGGTCCGCAGGTGGGCCTCGATGCGCGGTTCTGAAGTCGCGCTCTAGCCCGATGTCTCAGCGGCGTCGCGCGGCGCCTTGAGGGGTCCTCGTCTCGTACCAACTGTGCACTTGCCTGGCGAGCACGGGACCGCGGTCAGCCGCACCGATACGTGACCTGCGTCCGCGACGATCATGGCTAGGGGGTCCTCCGTGCTCCTGGCTTTGCGCGCCGCCGGGCCGCCACGGACTCCCGGTCGGGTGTTGGTGCGGCAGGTCGGTGGTCGGAGAGCGCCCCATCGCGCGGCCAATGTGCGAGCGCCTTGGGGCTGTGGACCGGTAGTCCGCCGCCTGTGAGATCCACTGCCACACCGCGGGTGTTCTCGTTAGCCGAGTATCGCCCGTGGTCTCGCTCGGCGGGGCGGTGGTGCGTATGCGCAGCGCGGGCTCGGTGGCTACCTGGACTTCGCGGTTCGATTGGCCTTGGGCATCCAGTCGGGTCGGATTGTGAAGATGTGTTCGAGGTACTCCGGCGGATTGGGTGTCGCCCGGTACCACTCGGGGGCACGACCGCGGGCGCTGCGCTGGTAGGCCGTGGTCCCCGACACGATCGCCGCGGCCATCGCGGCCGGCGCTGCGAGAAGCGGTGCCGGGATGGCCAGTGTGCCGAGGCTCAGCCCGACGCCGCCGCCGACGAGCTTCTTGGCTGCGCCCTTGCCGGCCAAGTCGTTGAATGAGGCGTCGCGCTCTGCCTTGACCGCCTGGGTGTCCTTGACCACGGTTGCGATGCTGTCGCGGTTGCGTCCAACGGCGAAGTCCTTGAAGCTGCCCCAGTCGAGTGGCCCCCAGAGTGCCTCATACATCTCGTGCATCTGACTGATCGTGAAGTACTTCGGCAGTAGGGATACGACTGCAGGGGTTTCCTCGAGAGCCTGCCGCCAGTAGTCGCGAACGGAGTCTCGAACCTCGCTGGCCAGCTCGGCCGCGACCTCGCCCCAAGCGAGATTCACCCACGAAGCCTCTTCGGTGGGGATCTCGGGCACCGACACGGGCCAGGCGACCGTGTACACGAGCTGGACGGGCGAGGCGGGGTCGGTCGTTTCGATGAAGCCGACGTGGTCGACCTTTGCCGTTCGCGGCATGCTCTGGCCGAGGAGCTCCCGGTAGGCGGCCTGTGCCAGATCAGTGGCGACGCTCCGCGGCGTCGCCTCGGATGCAACTGGGCCGCGGAGCCAATCCCCGTCGCGCACGTGAGCGAGGAGAGCGGCGCGACCGGGGGTGACGACGCCGTCCAACCAGTTCGGCGGCTCAGGTGACTCGAAGTACCCCGCGACGGGGACGACGAGCACTTCGAGACGATTCTCGATTTTCATGTTGACACCCCTCCAGCACGGTGTTACTTTTTCGGCATCGCCAGAAAATAAGTGATCTGACAATGCGGTACCAGCCAAGAGTAGCACTCGCTTCGACTGGGCCGGAAGGAAAAAGCCTCGTATGAGGCGTCAAGAGGGGATACCTGCCATGACCGTCACCGCCGCCACTCCGAACTTCGAGTTCAACCGCGCCAATGAGAACCTCGTCCAGAAGCTGCTGGGCAAGATGAGCCGCGAGTTCCTCACCCTGTTCCGCCTGGCCAAGGCCGTCCACAACAAGGACTACGCCCTCGCCACGCCGCAGATCGCCGCCCTCCTCGGCGGGCTCGGCTACGTCGTGTCGCCCATCGACCTGGTCCCTGATCTGCTTCCGTTCGGGCTGACCGACGACGCCGCCGTCGTCACGGGAGTCGTGGCCGTGCTCGGCAGCGAGCTCGTCGCATTCCGCGAGTGGGAGCGCGCCAACCACGACGGAAAGTACAAGGGCTAGACGACAGGCCCGCGAGGCCAATCGCGGGCGCATCGCACAACACTGGGGGGAACCAACGCCATGACCGTCACCACCGCCACGACGCCGACCAACACATCGCTCCTGCTCAAGGCGCTCGACCGGGCCCTCACCGCCCAGCAGCCGCTAGCGGCGGCACACGTCGCCCTCATGCGCCGCCGTCGACCCGACGCGACTCCCGGGCAGGTCATCGCCTCACTCGAGCGCCAGTACATCTCGTCACTGTCGGCCAGCGGCGCCGCCGTCGGCGCCACCGCCGCCGTCCCCGGCGTCGGCACTGCGACCGCAGTCGCACTCACCGCCGGCGAAACGCTCACCGCCATCGAACAAGGCGTGCTCCTCGCGCTCGCGATCGCCGAAGTCCACGACATCCGTATCGACGACATCGAACGCCGCCGCACTCTCGTCCTGGCGATGATGCTAGGCGAGAGCGGACCCAAGCTGGTCCAAAAGATGGCTGGCCGCACCGGCGCCCACCTGGGTCGCAAGGTGACCAACTCGATCCCGATCGAGACCATCCGCGCCATCAACAAGGTCCTCGGCCACAACTTCGTGACCCGCTACGGCACCAAGCAGGGCATCGTCGTCATCGGCCGCATCGCACCCCTCGGGATCGGCGCCGCGATCGGCGGAGCTGGCAACGGCCTCATGGCCTGGGGAGTCACCAAGGGAGCCCGTGCCGCCTTCGGTCCCGCCCCTCGCGCCTGGATTCGCGCCACACCCGCACCCAGCCGGGCGACCGCCTCAGGCTTCGCGATGGCCGTCGTCTAGGCGCCGCTCGCCAGCCCCACGCGCCGCCGACTCACACCACTGTCGGTCGCGGCGCGCACCGCCTCTGAACGAAGCTGGACGACCCCGCGACTGAAAGGAAGGGCCACGCCATGCAAATCCACGTCACCGCCGATGAACTGCGGTCCCTGGCACGAGCGCAGAACAAAGACATCCTCGATCTCCGCGCCAACTCGCATGACCAACTCGAGATCGAGATCGACAACGAGATTACCGAGGTGCTCGGCCGACCCCTGCGGGCTCGGGCCGTCGCCACCATCCGCGACCATCGCATCGACAACGGAACCTGGCGCGCCACCGTCGCCGTCGCACACACCAGCGGAATCCCGGTTCCTACCCCGATCATCAACGGCAAGATCCAAGACAAGCTCCGAGACCTGCCACTGCCCGACGGCACCCTCGTCCTCACCCCCAAGAACGCCCTCGACTTCACCCTCGAGATCGACCTCGGCACTTGCCTGCGCTCGAGCCTCGGCCTTGAGGGCAGGGTGTCCTCCGTGAAGTTCGGACCTACGACCACGATCGAGATCGAGGTCAACGTCCCCGCGCGCCGCCGCAAAGCGCGGTCAGATAGCGAGCGGTCAGGCGCGGCAACGACGGTCTCCGCGTAGCGATCGCGGCGGAGAGCCGGCGTCGCCCGCACGGCCCGGCCTCCGCATCGACCGGACGTTCGCAGGTCCGCGATCCACTGTCCAGGTGTCAGCGCGGTCGATGTCGGCGGTCTGCGGCAAGCCCGTGCCTAACGGGCCGGCCACGATAGCGTTCACGCACGTCCGATCTGGAGGCCCCGCATGTTCCTCGAGCTCTCTGAGCCGTCATCCACGCCCACCGCCGGCGAGTACGCGGCCGCTCGCGAGACCACGCTCTCCGCGCTAGCCGCGAACAAGCTCACCGCGTACTACCGGGCATCCGGGGACTATGCGGGAACAACGTTTCGCACGCTGGGCGTGAACGCCGGCGACCACGTTGGACCTGACGACCTGAGCGCGATCACGCTCCTCGGAGTCGACGTCTCGCCCAGAGGCGTGCGGACGCTGCAGGGAGACAACCCGCTCAGCGACGCGGTCCGCGCCACGCTGTCCGCGATCGCGCCCGGCGCGGACCTTCGCACCGCGACCGCAAGTGACCTCAACGCAGCTTGGGAGCTGCATGCTGCGATCAAGGCCGCGATCGCCGACCCGACGACCAAGGGTGACTCGAACCCCTGGGTAACCGCGGCGAAGATCTCTGCCCGCAAGCGCCCCAGCCTCATCCCCGTGCGGGACCGTGTCGTCGGCAACCTCCTGGGCGACCGGGCGCTCCAGTCCGCATTCGTGTATTGGCAGCTCATGCGCGCGCTTCTGCTCGATGCCGAAGTCGTCGGGGCGCTAGACGGCGCGCGCGCGCGGATTGCTGCCGACGCCGCAGGTGACCTTCAGAACGACTTCGGACGCGAACCTGACCTGCGCATCCTTGACGCTGCCCTTTGGGTTCGTGCCGCGCGCTAGCTAGGTTAAGTCGAGAGGCAACGCGCTGAGGCAGTAGTCACACTTCTTGGCGCTACCGACGATGATGTCGTTCGATCCTCCGCAGGACGTGCAACGTACGGTCGCCTTGCGCGAATTCTTCGGAACGTGACTCCTGCGCACGAGCCGTTGACCCTGGTAGTCGATGTAGAGGTCGCTCGCCATGCCAGAGCTGATCAGAGCTTCAAGGTCGCGATAGACCTTCGCCCGGCTGGTGTTGGTGATCTCCACCAATTGCCGGATCTCGATTGACTCGACCCCGTCGGTGACTGTCAGGTACTTCTGCATCCGGGACTGCGCGCCAAGCAGCCTCAATGCCATGACCACCGCCGTTGCTGCAGCGATGAAGAGCGTGATGCTGATGAATAGATAGGGGAGCCGCTCGCTGAGCGGCACCTCGGTGGTCTTCTTCCACCACAGGGCGCCGGACGACTTCTCGGTCTCCGAGTACGCGACGATGAAGATGAGCGCAAACCCGCCAGCCATCATGCCGACAGCGAGCATGCCCCGCGCTACCTGCTTGTGCAGCTTGACGGGTACCCGTGAGAGAACTCCGGCCACCTCAGTACCCCCTCGTGGCGAACGTAACGCGCCGTGCACATGCTGCCCGGCTCACGCGTCTGCATCGTAGCAACGGGTATTGACATCGCCAGCCATTAGAGGGTCGAACCGAAATCGTGCGGCAGAGGCCTGGGCGAGCGCTTCGAGTGCGCGCCTGGCATCTTCCGGGCGAGTGGAGGTGCGAGTACTACTCAAGTGGGCGCTGAAGCCACGGCGCAGCCTGGCGCGCCCACTGGTAACCCCGACGGACCTCACTTGCCGTGCAGCGCGCTACTCGTCGGCGGATGTCGCCATACGAGTGGCGGCGGCTTTGGGCCCGACCCTGAGGAGATCCTCGACAGCTGCCCGATCTGACTTCAAGGTCCTAGCGTCCCGCCGCGCCGTCCACTCCCGCATCCGCGTGATGATCGGCGGTGCATTCCGCAGCAACACCAGCGAGGTGCCGTAAGGCAGGGTGCGGATGATGTTGGGCGGCATGACCGCGAGGCGCCGGATCGAACGCTGGTTGGCGCGCGAGCCCCGGTCGCCGTAGGTGATGGAGTCCGTCATTTCGTCCCGTTCGCCGATCAGTGTCGAAAGCTCCTGGAGGTCACTGGAGCTCGACGCGCCGCCGAGGATGACCTTGGCGATGGACGCGTCGGAGATCGCGGTCGCAGCGTCCCGGCCCCACCGGTCGCGCGCTTGTGCCATGGACTGCAGCACGGGCATCGTGGTGATACCGGTGCCGCCGCCCTCGGCCATGAGGACTGGGAGTGACGGCAGAGGAGCGAGGTTCCCGATCTCGTCCAGCGCCATGAGCAGAGGCGGGTCGAGGCGCGCGCCTGGGGAGCGGGCGGCCATCTTGCGCGCGGTCTCGACGAGGTCCTCGAGGAGCGCGGCGACCAACGCGGACGATGCGCCGGCGCCCGCGCCGGTGGCGAGCAAGTACAGCGTGCCGGACTCGCGCAGGAACGCTTCGGGGTCGAAGTCTTCGTCCTCTCCCGGGCTGACGGCGTCGAGCACCCGGGGGTCGGCGAGCGCGCCGAGCGCGAGGGAGACGCCTTGCCAGATGGAGTCGCGGGTGCGCGGGTCGGATTCCGTCGTGGCTTGGAGCAGGTCGCCCCATGCGGGCGCCGCGGCGACGGCGGTGTGCTCGCCCTTCGGGTCGCCGGGCACGTACACGCGCCGCCCGAAGGCGATCGAGCGCGTGTACAGGCTCCTGGCGAGCGACGACTTGCCGGAGCCGACGATGCCGGCCAGCACGATGTTCGGCGCGGTGATGATCCCGCGTGAGTACAGCACCCACGGGTCGTAGACGAAGGAGGACCCGGAGAACAGGTCGGCGCCAATGAATACCCCGTGCGAGCCGAAGCCGCCCTCGGCCATGAACGGATAGGCGCCCTGGAGCGTGGCCGAGGTGTCCTGGTGCCTCGGGAGGTGAAGCCTTCCTGGCGTGCGGAGTGCGGCTGTTCGCGCCTCGCCCGAGGACGGCAGGTAGGTGGTCGCTTTCTGCCGGGCGCGCTCCGCCTCCCACTCCGTCTTGGCGAACGCCTCCTTGGTCCGCCGGTCGACTGCCGTGAGCTGCGCGGCTGCCCGGCGCCGAGCCTTGCGATCCCGCCGACGTTCCTTCGCTGGTCCGAGCAGCACCGACGTGTGCAGCTTGTCCTTCTCGGTCTGGCTCACAGCGAAATCCCCTGCGACTTTTCGGCGGCCTGGTCGGGTCGGGCGAACGGGTCAGACGGGCCGAAGCGCGGCGCGAGGCGGTCGCTCACAGGCACGATGGGCCGGAACGGCGTGGTGTCCCACGCGATGCGGCCTGAATGCTGAGACGCCTGGTCCACCGCGAGCTCGGCCCGTGCCACGAGCCGAGAGGCTCGCTCCAACCCTCGAGCCGCAGCGAACGCCTCCTCGACGCCGGTCCAGTGCTCCCCGTCGTCAGTGAAGGCGAACTCCTCGTGCCGCGTGTGCGCCGAGGCGACCTGGTCGAGCACCTGGTGCAACGACCGCAGCCCGCCGAGCAACTCGCCCACCACTGCGTACGTCTGCGAGGGGCTCGCAAAGCTTCGGGTCGCATGCGCCAACGCCCGAAGTGCCTGCCGTGCTTCCTCGGCGTCGGCGAGCGGGTCCTCGAACGTCGGCATGCCGCACCTCCAGTCATGGTGACGGAGAGGTACACGCGCCGTCCCCGCAAGGAGCCTGCCCATCAAGCGTTGCCGTGGTGGTAATCAGGTGGGCGCCTGCCGTTCGTGCGAATTGCAGCGACACGCAATGCGAGAGCTCAACTGGGTCGACGCATCTCCCGGTACCGTCATTCCTGTACGATTGTCCAAGTCCAAATGAGGGGGGTGCGAT
>NZ_BAABRR010000020.1:0-12549 GCF_039545075.1 Demequina sediminis
GTGCATCCGCAACCCCGTGATGCGTCCCAAGGGCGGTTGGAAGTCCGTCACGGACGTCGAGATCGCCACCGCCGAGTACGTCGACTGGTTCAACCACCGACGCCTCCATGGCGAAATCGGGATGGTCTCACCCGTCGAGCTCGAGGCCCTCCACTGGGCCACCGTCCGATCCGACCACTACTCTGAAGCACCCGTCCCCGTCGGGGCCGGTTCCAACTAACCGGGCCTCCACGAAACCCGGGGCGCAACAAGGCGGCAGCACGGCGCAGGACCTCGTTCTCCTGCTCGAGGAGCCGGATCCGCTTCTTGGCTTCGCGCAGCTCCTTGCGCTCATCCTCGGTCACGCCGGGACGCCGGCCGTCCTCGATGTCGGCCTTCTTCATCCAGTTCAGCAGCGAGCCTTCGGAGATGCCGAAGTCCTTCGCGATCTGGCTCAGCGGTGCCTGGGCGCGGCGGGCCACCTGACTCGTGCCACCGGGGTGTGTCAGTCCAGGGTGATGTCGAGGGCGTCGAGGATGGCTTGGGCGGGCTTGGTGATGGGGTCGCGGGCGATGTGGTCGTGGCCGGCGATGCGGACGGTGATCTGCTGAATGGGCTTCAGCGCGTGGAGGATCTTGCGCACCGTCAGCCCGGTCGCGGTGTTGAGGTAGCGGCTGATCGCGAGGGATGCGAACACGATCGTGAGGTGCGCTTGCGAATCGCGTCGCGCGTGTGGTGGAAGATCGGCCGGGCGCGTAGGTCGGTCTTGGACATCCGGAATGACTGCTCGACGTGCCATAGGTCGTGATAGCTGGACATGACCTCGGCTGCGGGCATCACGCTCGCGGGGATGTTCGTGACGTAGCCCTTGAGCCCGACCAGGCGTCGCACGCGCGCCAGCGACGCCTCGTCGATCTTGCGGGAGCCGCTCACGGTCTTCACGAAGCGTGGCGTCCGCGCGGCCTTGTCGCCGGCGACGACGTCCCGGGCGCGTTCTTCCTGCAAGGTCAGGGTGCGGTTGTCGCGGACCGCTCTCTTCGCGGAGTACGCCCATACCGCCCGCCATGAGCTCTCATGAGCCTCGCTCCAGATGGGCTCGGCCTTGACCATCGGGTCCGATGCGCCAGCCTTGGCACGTCCGTGGCGGGGCGTGATGGTGTCGATGACCTGCCCGTCGTGAAAGGCGTCGCCATGCCAACGGAAGTGCGACTCGAGATCGACCGGTGCCTTGGTGGTGCGGGAGCCGACGATGAAATGCAGTCCCGCGTCATCGAGCTCGCGCAAGTTGGTCGCGGACAGCATGCCGGCGTCGGCGACAACCACGAACCCTTCGAGGGAGTGGCGTTGACGGAACTGGTTCACGATCGGGATCAGGGTGAGGGTCTCGGCCTTGTTGCCTTCGAAGCAGCCGATCTCAAGCGGGAAGCCGTTCCTGTCGACGAGGAGTCCGACGACGACCTGCGGGTCGACGCGCCGCTCCTTCGAGTAGCCGACCTTGCGCAGGGCGTCTTCGTCCTCGGCTTCGAAGTACAGGGTCGTGACGTCGTACAGGCACAAGCTGATGTCGCCCACGGACGCGGCGTGAGTGAAGCAGGCGTCGGCGATGAGGGAGCGGTAGTCGCGCTCCCCAGCGCGTTGCAGGGAGCGGAACATGGTCCGCAGCGACGCGTGAGTGATCCCGAGTTCACGCAAGACGCGCAGCGAGTCGGCCTTCGAGGTCGGCTCGATCAGCCGCGCCAGCACGAGCTGCGCGAACGCTTCGTCATCGACGACGTCGAAGCCCAGATCGGTGTACGCGGCCTGAAGTACCTGCCACAACACCGCGTTCGACTTCGACGTGATGTCAACCGTGCTCGGCTGATCCTCAGCCGGGTGGGGGCTGACGCCATCGAGCGTGAGTTCGCCTTGGCCGGGGTGGAGCTTGCCGCGCGCGACCGCCATCAGCGCCGCGAGCTCGGCATCATCATGGGCGGTGCCGACGTGCTCGAGCACCACGTCACGGCCCGCACGCCGCTCCGCGATCTGGACCTTCACCGCCCCCGACCGGCCCGGGGACTTGCGCACGAACACCACATCCCCGACCGTACCGCCCAGCGGGGTGTGTCAAACACGAACCCCGAAACTCAACTACCAGGCTGAATACTCACGGGAACCGGCGATCAGCGAAAAGTGGCACGAGTCAGGTTCGCGATCTGGCTCAGCGGTGCCTGGGCGCGGCGGGCCACCGCCACGACGTCATCGCGGAACTCTTGGGGGTAGGGCTTGGTCACAGGGACATCCTTCCAGTGAGAACGAATCCTCAAAGTTCAGATGTCAACCAAAGTCGGGGCAGTCCCGTGTTCGCCAATGTCACCCTGGGCGGCGGGCGAGGAGGCGCCTTCCCGACGGTGGGCTCAGATGTTTGGATCTACACGGGCGCATGTGTGGTGGGACCCGCGCACGTTGGTGACGGCGCACGCATTGGCGCGGGCGCGTTCGTCGATTCTGATGTGGCGCCGCGCACCACGGCAAGGCCAGGCCAGGGCCGCTAGGACTTCGTTTCGCGGCCGCAGTGGGGCTTCGGCTCGCCCGCTTAGCTTCCGTGAGTGGGTCCGTTGTCCTGCGGCCTTTGCCCACTGTGAGCCAACGCGCCGAGTGCTACGTGCCATCGTGCCGCAACAGTCTCCCAAGAGAACTCTCGCTGTGCGGTGAGAACCGCTGTTTTGCGCAGTGCCCCGTAGTTTGGGTCGTTGCGCAGTTCGATGAGCGCTTTGCTCAGAGTTGGCGCCGAGACCGTGTCGACGACCCGGACCGCACGCCCCCCTGCAGCGAGGGCGGCACCGACGAATTGCGTCGCCACCACCGGCACACCTGCGCTGAGCGCCTCTGCGATCGCGATCCCGAAGTTCTCGTCTTCGCTCGGGGCTACTAGCGCATCACTCGCGGCAAAGAGTTCGGATTTCGCCCGCCCGCCGAGTTCCCCTGTGAACACGATGCGGTCCGACAGGCCCAAACCTTGAACTCGTTCTTGGAGTCCCTGAACAAGGCCCGGATCGCCAGAGCCCGCGATGGTGAGCATGGCATCGATACCCATCTCCTTCATCATTGCGACTGCGTCGATCGCGATGTCGATCCGCTTTTTCGCCGCGATCCGAGACATCGAGATCAGGCGCATAGGTTCATGACGGCCGCCGAGCGCAGGCTCCGCGACCGAGCCGCTGCCGATGCCAACCACTGACAAGTGCAGCCTGGGAAAGAGGCCCTCCATATCGTCGCGCTCAATCGCCGATGCGACGAGGAATCTGGAGGCACGGCTGCGTACCCACCGGCCTGCAATTGCGTCGAACAGTGACTTCTTGGCCCGAGACTGAGAATGCTGATACCTCGTGAAGACCCCGTGCGGCACGATCGCGTACGGCACTCTGCGCGCGAAGCACGCGAGAGCCGCGAAAGGCACCCATGCAAGGTAGAAGCCTTCGATGACTACGACATCAGTACGTCCTATCAGGCGCCACAAGTCAAAGGCGTTTGGGCGCCGCTCAGAGGCGTGTGCCGCTGGCCACTCCTGCTCGGCGACAAGCGAGTCGCGGGACGCACCCGTCATCGACACGACGAGCGCGGATATTCCCGGTCGGGCGTTGAGAGCCGAGTTGACCTCGAGTGCGTGACGCGCAGGCCCGCCGTCGGCGCGCGCCAGGGTATTGATCAGTTGGAGAACTCGAAGCGACGCCGATTCTGCGGCCATCAGCCCTGCGCTTCCTGCAAGCGCTTGAGCTCCCTGACCTTCACGCCGATCTGCCAATAGTAGGAGGCGAGGCCGAAGGCATAGTCGAATCCGGCGCGACCGTCGAGGAACCCCGCGCGAGCGATGTACGAGTAGGTGAAGAACACGAGCGGTTTCATCGGCACGCGATCCCAGAACTGGCCCTTCGCCGTGCGCTTGGTCGCGAGGTCCTGGCGCGCGGCCGGGTGCATGCGCAGGTGCGCCTCCCAGTCGGAGTAGTGGTTGTGGCGCGCGAACCAGGTCGTGACGGGGTCGCGGTCGTCATGCACCAGCCGCGTGCGCATCATGCCGATCGGCGCGTCGGTCTGCGGCTGGAAGTGCAGCTCGATCTCCCGGATGCCCGGTGCGTAGAGGTCGTCGACCTCGGGGAAGTAGCTGCGCTCCATGTCGATGAGCGACCGCTTGGTCACGCGGTGCCCGTGCTTGAGGAACGTGCCCTCCCACCGGTACCGGAGGTGCATCTCGTAGGCACCGTACTTGCCGCTCTTGAGCTCGGGGAGGAGTTCGCGCAGTTCCTCGAGCATCTCGGGCGTGGGGTACTCGTCTGCGTCGAGCAGCAGCACCCATCGGTGCTTCGGGTTGCCGTTGAGCAAGCTCCACTGCTTCTTCTTCGGGTACTCGCCGTTCCAGTCGAAGTCGACGACCCGTGCGCCTGCCGCGCGAGCGATGTCCGCGGTTCCGTCCTCGCTGAGCGAGTCGATGACGATCACGTCCTCGAAGCTGGCCAGGTGCGAGAGCGTGTTGCCGATCGTCTCCGCCTCGTTCTTCGCGAAGAGGATGATCGAGATCGGGAGCGTGTCGGTGCCGGCCTTGGCGTCGGTCGTGGGGCTGTGCGACATGGGTGTGTCCTTCAACTGTCCTGGGTGAAACGTGTGCCGGTGCGCCCTTCGGACGACCAGATCGAGCCTGCCGGAACGTATCCGTTCACGACTGTCATGGGGGTGATCAGGGCAGACCGCCCGATCACCGAGCCGCCGAGGATCAGGCAGCGAGAGGTGATCCATGCTCCTTCCGCCACCTCGATCGGACGCGTGATCAGTGCCATGTCGCGACGATGTGCGTGGCTGCCCGTGGTGAGCATCGTCTCCTGCGAGATCACCACGTCGTGGCCGACGCGGATGGGCGCCTGGTTGTGGAACCACACGCCCTCGCCGATCCAGCTGTTGTCGCCGATCTCAAGCTTCCACGGGAATCGCACGCGGGTCCGTGGCCGGAAGATCACGCCGGTGCCTATGGTCGCTCCGAATGCTCGCAGCGCCGCGCACCGGAGACGCGAGCTCGGCTGCCACGCGTTGGTCACCAGCAGCAGTTCGGCGATCGCCCAGAGGTAGACCACCCAAGAGGGGCGATCCCATGCCGCGCCCTCCCCTGGGGCATCGGCCAGGGGTATCACCGGAACAGTCTCGTGGTCGCTCACGCGTCGAGCAGGTCCCGGAAGTACGCGATCGTGGGCTTGAGGCCATCTTCGAGCGGCACGTGAGGCTGCCAGCCTAGGTGGTCCTGCGCGAGGCTGATGTCGGGCTTGCGTTGGCGCGGGTCGTCCTGCGGCAGGGGGCGGTACTCGATGGCCGAGTCCGAGCCCGTGAGCCGGATGACTGCCTCGGCGAGTTCCTTCATGGTGAACTCCACGGGGTTACCTACATTGACCGGACCGGTGAACCCCGGCTTGGTCCCCATGAGCCGGATCATGCCGTCGATGAGGTCGTCAACGTAACAGAAGGACCGGGTCTGGTTGCCATCGCCGTAGATGGTGATCGGCTCGCCCTTGAGCGCCTGGACGATGAAGTTGGACACCACGCGGCCATCGTTCATATCCATCCGCGGACCGTACGTGTTGAAGATCCGGATGACCTTGACGTCGAGTCCATTCTGACGGTGATAGTCGAAGAACAGCGTCTCAGCCGCCCGCTTACCCTCGTCATAGCAGGAGCGCGGCCCGATCGGGTTCACCTTGCCCCAGTATGCCTCGGTCTGAGGGTGGATCTCGGGATCGCCGTAGACCTCCGACGTCGAGGCCTGCAGGATCGGAATGTGGAGGCGCTTGGCAAGCCCAAGCATGTTGATTGCGCCCAGTACCGACGTCTTCGTGGTTTGGACAGGATCGCGCTGATAGTGGATAGGGGAAGCCGGGCACGCGAGGTTGTAGATCCGGTCCACCTCCACGTACAGCGGGAACGTCACGTCATGACGGAGTAGCTCGAACCGCGGATGGTTGAGCATATGTCGCACGTTGCCCCGCGCCCCGGTGAAGAAGTTGTCCACGCAGAGGACCTCATGCCCCGCGTCCAGCAGCCGGTCCACCAGATGTGACCCCAAGAAACCCGCGCCGCCGGTTACGAGTACGCGTTCAGTGGGCATACGAATGCTTCCTCTTTCGGGGCGTCGTTGGGGTTTCAGGGGTCATCATTCCACATCAGTCGCCGGTATGAGCACTGTTCATGATTCCGAAACACCCGTCTCGGCTGAGGTCGCGACTCCGGTCCAATCTGTCTCCCACGTCGGCATGTCTCATCGAGGCATTCGCGGAAATACTTGTCGCGGGGTCCCGCCTTCGTGTGTCGCCTGGGCAATCGCGACGATTCCGTCCGCGAACTGCTCGAAACCGAACCGCTTCGAGTTTGCGAACGCTGCCTCACGGGTTTCGGGCGCGTCAAGCCTGCGAGCGAGCCCTGTCCAGTCGACGAGGTCGAGATCCTCGGCGATGAACATGCCCGCGGTGCCCGCCACCTCCCGGAACACCTCGTCGTCGGTGCAGATCGCGGGCGTGCCCACGGTGTTGGCCTCTACTATCGGCCACCCAAAGCCCTCGTAGCGTGATACCTGCAGCAGAGCTCGGGCCCCGGCGTAGGTGGCGAAGAGCGTTGCGTCGTCTATGTCTCGAAGCGTGGTGATGTACTCCGTCAGGTCGGCGGACTCGCCTAGTTCACGAGCCGTCAAGGCTGGACCCACGACACCGAGTCGAAGGCCCGCGCCCGCTGGTGTGTCCCGGAGCCTCCGCCAGACCTCTACCGCGCGATCCCGTCGCTTGCGCCACCCGCTGCTCGAAACAATCAGAAGATAGGGACCGGCGAGCACCGGTTGGCCCGCATCGTGGGCAACGACGGGCAGGTGCACGGTCGTCGCCGCCGCACCAACCAGGCGGGTGATATCCGTTGCCGTCGCGTGTGACACCGAGTGGATTGCTTCGGCCCTGCCGAGTCCACGCAACACCAGTCTCTGGTAGACGCGTCCCGTCCATCGGGTCCGATGTTCAGGCATTTCGCCCAGGCCCGCGCGGACCGCAATCAGATCATGACACGTGACGATGGTGGCCCGGCGTCGGGGGAAGACAAGTAACCACAATGCATTGCTGTGGTCAGCAAGGTGGACCGACTGCGAACGCCTGACCGCGACCGCGACCGACACGGGAAACACGACCAGGTTCTCCACGTAGGCCGCGAACTTTGCGAGGGCACGATTGCGGACGTGCCGGCTTACCCGTGCACGCGGTGCTCGGCGAACCACCGTCCAACCGCGGCTGTGGTATGCGCGAGCGAGCGTGTCAGCGAACCGGTGCATGCTGTGGCTGGAGGACGGGTGATTCCCGAGGATCAGGACGGAGGGTTGAGTCGGCGTGGGCGACATGACGGCCAGGGTATTGCCTGGGACTGGATCCGGCGAACGACGCACCGCCCGCGATCGAGCCCGGCCACTCGCATGCGAGATCCCTGGTGGTGGCGCGAGGGGAAGGCCGCGTTCCAGCGGCTGCTTACGGCGGGGACGTGATGGCCGTCACTGAGGATCCGACGCAGCTATCCGGGTGGGTCGTTTGAGCCCGAACGCAGCCTGGGCAACTGCCGTCGCGAGGCTCGGGAGCGCAGACGTCGCCATGAGCACGGCAGCGCCGGTTGTGCTGTGAAGGTCCAGCATGGTGAATCCCCACGCGAACCATATGGCGGTGGTCGGCGCCATCATCCACGAGCCCCCAGTCCAGCCTCGAGCGAGGTTCATCCCTGAGATCCCGGCCGCTGTTGCAGCGACGGCGGAGCCGACGCTTACTATCAGGAACTCCCTTGACAGGCCCGTATACTGCGTGCCCAGAAGCGCGAGGAGCGGATCCCGCAGTGCCCATATCAGCCCCAGCATGGCCATAGTTGTGAGTGATATTGCACCGACGACCAACGCGTATCGCCGAACCACCGCGCGGTGCCCGCTGTTCGTTCGCGCCAACGCTGGTGCGAGCACCGACACTGCCACTGTGGAGACGAAGGCGAAGAGCAATCCATAGCGCGAGATCGCCGTGACGCTGGCGAGCGCCGATGTGGCTCCCAGTGCGCCCAGGAGGAGACTTGCTCCCTGGGATTGAGCGACGAGGACAACGTTGAGCGGCAGCAGCCGCCGGAGTGCCCGCCGCATTTCGGTCCTGTCGTCCGCGGAGATTGACCCGGAGCCAAGATCGAATCGCTCTACGACGGTCTTTCGCATCCAGATCCACTGCACGCCTGCGGCCACCGCATTTGCCAAGGTGGGTAGCAGGGCCCCGAGCACGGCTAGCGGCACCAGCAGGGCGCTTCCAGCGAGACGAACCATGGCCGCCGCGAGCCCCGAGATCTGGATTGACCTGAACTGGTAGTCCAGTTGAAGTACCGAGCGCACAAGTGAGCCGTTGAGCGACAGGAATACCGTCGCGATAACGAGTGCGGCAATTGCCGATGCTTCAGCTACCGAGGCCTGATTCCTGAGCAGTAGGGTGACCAGGATCGGCGCGCTCACCACCGACAACGTTGCCGATATCCAGGTCCGGTAACTGCGCGCCAAGCCGTAGATCCCTGAGATTCGCGACGTATCGGGCATGTAGCGGCCCGCGATCGCCACCACCTGGCTGCCGAGCCCGGAGTCGCCGACTACAGTGACTGCTGTCACGACCGCGATGGCAAGGGCGTAGCGTGCGTAGGCATCGATCGTAAGGAGGCGTGCCGCGAGGAGCCCTGCCAACATGCCGAGAGCCTGGATGCCACCCTGCGCAGAGCCGAATCCGAACAGCCGCACCCCCCAGTGGCGAGCCCGACCGCTGACGCTTATCTTCACGTTGTGCTAGGCCCGTCGGTAGAATCGCCCGATTAGCGATGCAAGTCGTTGGGAAGTCCTGAGCCGCCGGATTTCCGATTGTGAAAGACTGCGCAGAGGGCCATCGACGAACGCGAGGAAGTGCTTGCTGGCCAGGCTGGGCGGGCGACCGTTCAGGGCCCGAGCGACAAACCGTCCGTGCCCCGGCTTGAAGGGTCCGATGGCGTGGGACAGGCATTGGCCTCCCGGTGCGAAGTCCATCTCGGCGCTTCGTGCTGTACGCATGGGAATGTCGCTGAGCATGAGCGCCATGTTGAGTGCGTCCTGGTCGGGCGTCGAGAACAGAGACGTGGGCTGCCCAGACTTGATGCCTGCAGTACCGCCAAGGCTCGCGATCGCTCGCGAACACATGTCGGTCCAGAGTTGAAGAAAATACGCGTGGGATCGGGGAACGGACACGAATCCCGCATTAAAGTTCGTGTCCAGAGAGCGCGTTTCGACGAGTCCCGCTGCGTCGAAGTACCCGCGCCAGAGCGACCTCATCGGGGCGTGCGATGGCAACGCCCCGTTGACGTCCTCGATCAGACATATGCCGCCGCTCTCGAGCCAGGGGCTGAAGTCGCTCCACGCGCATTTCACAACAATGTCCGGGTCGATGTACGTGACCACATCGGCGTCCGTAGCGTAGGTGTTCAGTACCTGCGCCATAAACTCCGGCTTGAACAGCGTTAGGTGCTTGGGTGTGTCGACAGCCACAAAACGGATGTGGAGATCGGGACCTAGGTCGAGGCTCCGCGAGCTCGCGTCGTCAAGGTGCCCCTCACCCGCCCACCGCGGCATGTCTCCTCTGACGCCGACGACAAACTCTCCCCGAAACCCCGCCTGGTGAAGTGAGTTTGCCAGCGCAGCCACGCCGTGGTGATAGTCCCCTTCGTACAACGTGCATAGTGCGATTCCCACGCAAGCCTCCACGGCAGTCATTGTTATCCACGACCCTGCTTGTCAGTCTCGGACTGATCCGCGATCCGCGAACGGGCGGCCGGGGACTCGCGAGACGTATGGTCTTGAGGACTTCGCAACTCTATCGGGCGCGCTGCGCTCCGTTGACGTGGGCGCAGCGACGCCCACGTCGTGAATCGATTACTGACGCGCCCCGCTCGACTCACGGGGCGTCGGTTGACCTGACAAGGTTGCCAATCTGGCTGCGGAACAACGCCCAAGTCGACTGCCGTGCAACCGCGACGGCGCCTGCTGAAAGCGCCTCCAGATCGACTGCACCGCGATGCATGGCTTCGATGGCGTCCCGTAAGCCCGACGCTGACCGACTGGGGACCACAATGCCGGCGCCAGCCGCCGCAAGGTCGTCGGTTCCGCTGCCAGGCGTCACGAGCACCGGTAACCCCAGGGAGACAGCTTCGAGCACGGCGAGAGACCGTCCTTCGACAATGCTTGGCATCACGAACGCATCGTGCTCTCGTATCGCTGCCAGGACGGCGGAACGGGGCTGCCGTCCGCGGTAGTCGGCGCGTTCGACGAGGCGCCTCACGCCCGGCACCGACAGGTCCGCGCCGCCGATAATCGTGAGTTCAACGTCGCGGCGCGGGAAGTCTCGCAGCGCCTGTTCAAGGTACGAGAGTCCCTTGAGCGACACTACCCGCCCGACAAAGAGCAACTTCAGCGGATCACTCTTCCGCCGGGGCTGGTGACGTGCACCCATGGCGGGAACTGCACAACCGTAGGGAATCGTATGGACGGGTGCGGGATTGTGCGCACGGCTTGCTGATAGTGCCACCTGCCTGCTTGGCGCGACGATCAGGTCCGCAAGTTCGAGTTCCGCGGTCTGGCCAACAATGTCGCGCCTGAGAACGCGTTGATCGGGCAACGTGGCACGCCACTCAGGATCGGCGTCGTACTCACGTTCGACAAGCTCGAGGTACTCCGCGCTCGCTACGTGCTGCATTTCGAGGATCGTCTGGATTCCCTGACGCTTCGCCGCCTCGAGAGTCCTCACCGACTGCCCCAAGTACCCATAGACCGACGACGGCCGATGCCTCTTGAGTTGCGTTGCGACATGCCGGTCGAGGTCGTCCTGAACTCTGTCGATGCCCAGGTGGCTGCCTCGCCTCGCAAGCCTGGCGATTGGCTCGATGCCACTCTGTTCAGCTACGTTTCTGGCGACCTCCATGTGGAGGCGAGTCTTCAGGCGTCCGCTCGGAGCGTCGAACACGCGCTTCGACGCGATTCGCTCGACGCTCGGCACTGCCTTCGCAATACGCGGAACGTCGTGAAAACCGACCGTAGTCCAGAACCTGCCTAGTAATTGGAGCTCGTTGAGGGACTGTAATACCTGACGGACGTTCTCGTTGCCTGTGGCATGCACAAGGTCGACTTTCACGGGCACATGCTATCCGAGCGGTGCTCGTGCACCGCGCGACCCGCCCGCGACCATGGTGAGGACGCCTTGGGACTCGATCGCTGAAGGCGCGCAATGGGAAGTAAGCCTACGCCAGACCTGACTCTCACAGGTGTTTCGGGTTCTTGAGCGTCGCTCCTGGTAAATGAGTTGGGATGCCTCGATTTGGGGCACTAGCGGGGCGATATTCTTGGCCTGTGAGCCCGTTCATTCGTCGCGTGAAGACCTCGTCGGGGGCGACGGCTGTGCAGATCGTGGAGAAGCGCCGCGGGGTGCGAACGATCCTCAAGCATGTCGGCTCGGCCCACAGCGAGGCCGAGCTTGCGTTGCTGATGGTCGTGGCACAGCAGGAGCTGCACGAGGGCCAAGACACCCTCGACCTGGATCTTGACCCAGCCCCGGTACCGCGAAGCGAAGCCCGGGTGCTGTCCAGCGCTAGCGAGATCTTGTGGAACGTCCTCGTTGACGCCTACCAGGAGCTTGGGTTCGACGCCCTGGCGGATGACGCGTTCCGCGCGCTCGTGCTGGCACGGCTGGTCGAGCCGACGTCGAAGGCCGACACAGTGCGGGTGCTGAACGAGATCGGCGCACCCGCGCCCCACGTGAACACCCTTCACACTGCGCTGCGGCGTGCCAGCGATCGTGACTATCGTGACCGGATCGCTCGCGCCTGCCTGGCGTACTCGCTCAAGAGCACAGGCCCGGCGACATTCGTGATGTACGACGTCACGACCTTGCACTTCGAGAACGACGACGAGGACACCCTGCGACGGGTGGGGATGTCCAAGGAGCATCGCGTCGATCCGCAGGTCCAGGTCGGGCTGCTCGTCGACCAGGCCGGGGTGCCGCTCGAGATGCACCTGTTCGAAGGCAACAAGGCCGAGACGACCACCCTCGTCCCGGTCTTGCGGGCTTTCCAGGAACGTCACGGTATCGACGACATCGTGGTCGTCGCCGACGCCGGCATGCTGTCCGCCGGTAACCTCAACGCCCTCGAGGACGCCGCGCTGTCGTTCATCGTCGGCTCACGCCTGACGAAAGCGCCCTACGACCTGGAAGACCACTTCCACCGGCACGGCAACTACTTCGAAGACGGGCAGATCCTCGAATCCACCCGCGTGATGGGCACCGGGGCCGGCGCTCGTGAACGACGGATCGTCTACCAGTGGTCGTTCAAGCGCAACAAGAGGGACGACCGCAACATCAACCTCATGATCGCCAAGTAGTGCCCCTTAGAGTGGTGTAGCCCTCGGCGGTGGCAAGCCTCCTCGTAAATGAGGAAGCGGCCACCGTGAGGACCTTCGAGTTCACCCTTGCAAAGTTCTCTCGAACGGAACATCACGATGAC
>NZ_BAABRR010000021.1:0-9570 GCF_039545075.1 Demequina sediminis
CCGCGTCGTTCGCGGTGTTCCACGCGACCCCGAGCCCCGCCGCGATCCGCGACACGCTGAGGTGGTCCACGACGAGTGCGCGTAGTGCCCACGCGAGTCCACCCCGCGAGATCTTCGCCCGTGGATCAGCCACGGTGCGCAGGTCGTCGAGCCAGAACCGATCACACGGCTCGCACCGGTATCGGCGCACCCGGACCAGCAGCGTCGTGGGCCGGCACCCGAAGGGCTCGTGAGCGAGGAAGCGCGACTGCGTACCCAGCGAGCGAGCACGATCACCGCACCCGTGGCAGACATCGTCGATCACAGCGACGCGGCACTCGAGCACCGCCCGATCGGCGTCGATGCGCTGGCCCGTGACCGTCAGGCCCAGGTCGTCGAGGTTGCAGAAGGTCGTGAGATCGGGCGCGCCGAAGGTAGCGTGAGACAAGTCGAGGTCTTCCGGACGGTGAGCTTAGGAACTTCCATCCTGGAGGACCTCGACCCCTACCCCCGACCGTTCACCATCGAGTGGCCGCTACAGCCTCAATTGTGAAGAGCCGTCAACCCCACCAAGCGCTACCTCGGACTCGAAGTCCTCGCCCGCTGCCGCCTCACCGCCGTGCCCAACACCGGCATCGAGGAGGTGACCGAAACCCTCGCACTCACCGCCTGACGAAGGAACCCGCTACACCACTCCACGGGACTTGACCGATCGCCAAGGCCGAGAAGATCGCCGCCGGCGCTATGCCGCTACGCAAGGCACGGTTCTTGAAGGTGTCCGGGGCGCGCAAGGAGCTCGACCAAGCCACCATCGACCGCGCGCGCCAACTCGCCGGCATCAAGGGCTACGTCACCAACCTCCCGCCAGAGATCATGCCTGGCAGCGCCGTCATCGGCGCCTACCACGACCTGTGGAAGGTCGAGCAGTCGTTCAGGATGACGAAGTCCGACCTGAAGGCCCGGCCGGTGTTCCATCGCCAAAGAGACGCGATCGAGGCACACCTGACCGTTGTCTTCGCCGCCCTCGCAATCACGAGGCACCTCACCACGGCGACCGGGGTGTCGATCAAGAAGCTCGTGCGCACCCTGCAGCCCCTGCGGTCCGTGCGGATCGGAGTCGGCCCCCACGAACTCACCGCAGAACCACAGATCGACGCCGACGCCCGTGCCATCCTCGACTGCCTACCCGCGATCACCGTGGGGCACTAGACCTGTGAGAGTCAGGAGGTCGACTTTCACGGGCACATGCTATCCGAGCGGTGCTCGTGCACCGCGCGACCCGCCCGCGACCATGGTGAGGACGCCTTGGGACTCGATCGCTGAAGGCGCGCAATGGGAAGTAAGCCTACGCCAGAGGCTCTCCTCCTCATCCATTGCCAGGCCCAAGTTGGAAATAGCGCTCAATGGTGCTGGCAATGCGGTTGTGACCTTCTTGGTTCGGGTGGAAGTGGTCCGCGAAGAAGTCAGACCACCGGGACAGTTCTCCAGCAAGCGGCACCCATGTCGCGCCCAGATCCGATGCCGCGCTTTGGGCCACTACCCCGTACTCCTGGAGTTCGCGAGGCGAACCCGGAAAGAAGCGTTCGTCCAGGTCCGGAGCCCCAAGCACAATGACCCGCGCGCCGCGCCTGTGTAGTTCTGCGATCGTCGCACGAAGCGCCCTATCGAAACTCGCGACGGGGACAAACTGGGTCGTGGCTCCCATTCTGATCGCCACATTCTTGACGCGCCATCTCACGCCCGATTCGATCCTCTCAAGGACCCGTCGACGCCATCGCGTGGAGAAGTACGGCCGTGGATCCATCCAACCCGGGCGACGCCATCGCTTTGGGAGAAGGCGTAACGAGGCTTCCGAGGGTCGCACGATCGCCTCAGTGATCCCATGCGCGATGATGGTGACTTGCGGGGCTGAGTTAGCGGGAAGCCGATCCAGCGCTCCGGTCACCATGCCCGCAGTTACGCTCCAATCCTCCAGTTCAAGACCCCATCTGTTCGCGAGCGTGACCGCATACCGGCCTTCGGCGACCCCGAGGCCATTCGCGATCGAGTCGCCGAAGACCGCTAGCGTTCCTCTGTCCGCTGCCATGTCCAGAACCATAGCGGGCAGGGTGGGCGCGGGCGCCCCGCGCCCACCATCTGGTGACCTCTTGCGGTCTGCTCCGGTGAGGGTGCCAACTCCACGCGACACATTACGCCTACCCTGCACAATCAGGTGTCGAGGGCCGGTCCAGCCCCGACCTGGACCGGCGGGAGACACGCTTCGACGGCCTCGACCGTAGACGCCCGCGACGGCATGAGGTCGCGGTTCGCCAAGGCCGCCGTGCGAAGCGCGTCACGCTGCGGGTCGCTTGCCGCCAATCGCGCCGCAGTCTCAGCCAGCAAGTCATTAGTAGACAACTCAAATAGACCCATTTTCGCGAGATCCACTAGGAATCTGTCAGTATTCGCACCCCGGTTGGTGACCGTAGGTACCCCGTGGTCAACCAGCGCTGCGAACGATCCGCGTCGGGCGCTGACACCGTCGATGAACGGCGCAAGGGCGAGGTCGAATGTCGAGAGCAGTCGGGAGACATCAGCGGGCGAAGGTCGTTCAAATGTGACAAGTCGACCGCGGACCTCGGGGCGCAGGCGATCCGCCATCGCCACGTCTTTCCCGACGTACGCCAGCGTGATCGGACGGATTTCCGAGATCGCTCGCAGCATCGGTACCAGTTGCAGCAGACGGGGTTCCGTGATGTGGCCGAAGGTGCCGACCACGAATGCGTCCTGGTCGATGCCCCAGCGCAGTCGTTCGGATGCCGGGTCTGTTGCCACGCGGACAATGTTCGATGGGACCGGGACCACAGAAGACGCACGGTTGAGCTTCCCCAACCGGCTTAGACCGCCATCGCATGAGTGGAACACCTGGGAGGCATTCCGCACCAGTCCTCGCGCCTGAGGACGTTGATAAGTCCACATTGCGGCG
Organism: Demequina sediminis; assembly: GCF_039545075.1. Taxonomy (NCBI): domain Bacteria; kingdom Bacillati; phylum Actinomycetota; class Actinomycetes; order Micrococcales; family Demequinaceae; genus Demequina; species Demequina sediminis. The sequence continues at coordinate 2,945 of NZ_BAABRR010000021.1, forward strand.
GTACCTGCTCTGGTTGGCATGGTGTAGGTCTCGTGCATAAACACGAGGACTCGTGTTCGAGGCATCGTCCTTCGCGCCCAGCGCACGACCCTCGGCAAATCGGGATTGAAGCCACGAGGGCCGTAACTGAATTGCTCGAACTGAATCACGAGGAGGTCTGGGTGCTGGGTAGAAAGGTAGCGACGTAGGCCTCCGAGGTCTCGAAGCGGTCGAGCCCCCCATACGTCAGCGTACTCAGCGTTGGGGATGTCCCCACCCTTTCCGCGGCCGAGTACGGTCACGTCATGCCGGACGCCAAGTCCCTCCGCGAGCCAGCGCGTGTGATCGCCGATGCCGTCCTGGGGTAGGTGAGCTCCGGGGAACACGATGTCGATCCTCGCCATGGGCGTTTTGGGTCCTTTCCCGGATTGGTCGTTCTGGCGCTTGGTGTGCCGTTTGCGATGGGCTCAGGCGCGATGCCGAACTCGGAAACTGCTCCGGGTGCTCCCTGCGCGTCTTGGTGTCGTCGCAATGCGACGCTGATGAGGAGGACTCGCCCCGTCAGCGTCCGGGTCCGCGGGCCGGGTCATCCAGAGCGCGACCGCCATGATGCCGAGAGCCCCTTGAGTCGTCGGCTGTTGGGTTATTCCGCCATAGAGCACGACGGTGGTGACCGCAGCAACGGTCAACAGATGCGTTGCGCTCGCGCGGCGAAGCGAGCCGATGAGGTAGACGACACCAATGAGGCCCGCGATCAGGGAAGCGATCGCGAGTGCATATCCGACAATGCCAAGTTCGAAGACCCAGCGGAACTTCTCCTCTTCCTGCCAGTCCTGTCCAGCGAGCGCGAAGCCCCCACTGCTATGCGAACCTGCGCCGTGGCCGAGCACCGGGAAGTCCGTGGCGAGGAAGCCGAAGATGCCGTTCCCCACGCGCCCGGAGGGAGACTCGACGTTGGCAGCATTCTCCACTCGTGCACCAAATGACTCGATGACTTGCGGCAACGTTTGCGCGACAACGTACGCGGCGGTCACCGCGGCTCCTGTGATGGCCAACAAGCCCGTCCAAGAGTGCCATGTCAAGCGTGCGGCAAGAACGGCCACAGCCGCCGCGCCCACGATCGCAGCGCCTACGAGTGCGCCGCGCGATCCTCCCACTGCTGCAATTACGACACACGACAACGCTGCTGCCGCGTGGACGGCTCGGAATCGAGCGCTATCCAGGACTCCGCCGAGGGATAGCGCCAGTCCAACTGGAAGGAACGACGCGAGGCCAGAGACCGCAGCGAACGTGCCCGTAGCGCGAACCACGCCACCGGGGTTCACGAAGTGCGCGTCGATTCCGCTGATCTCGAGGTTGATGCCTGCGGAGGGAGCACTGCGAACCTGGACGATCACGATTGCCACGTTGACCAGAACGAGGAGACTTAGGGCCACGCGAACCGGCTCGAGCGCCCTCGAATCGGCGTAAGTCAAGGCGAACGCGACCACGAGCAGCGGAACCAAGTAGGAGCGCATGCCGAGCGCCGTAACGTGGAGAGTCGTGTTGCCGATGATCACATTTAGCAGGCCATGGACGGCAAGGAAGGCGGTGGCGATCCATACGATGGGCCATACGCGGTTCTCCCGGCGCGGTGCTCCGAGCACGTAGAACAGGGCGAGGACTCCGACCAGAAGCGCGTCTCGCGCCACGGCTCCCATCTGGTCCATGCCAGGGACCCACTTGCGCAGGGCACCTTCGAGGCCCCAGATGACGGCGACCAGAACCAGGAAGCGATTGGCTCTCGAGGTGATGTTCTGCTGGCGACTAGCTGTCAAGGCTTCGCGAGGCGAACCGCCGCGCCGACCCACGCGCATTGTGCGGGCCGCCGATAGGGAATGGATGGTCGCCCCCTCGCCTGTGCGTCAAGACTTGACATGTCAGTGTATACGTCTAGGGGTTGTGCCCCCACCCGGGCTCGCGTTGCGGCTCGCCGGAAATCGAACATGATTGTGCAGAACGCGCTCACACCGCGGCAAGTCAGGCGCTTCTCGTGCGGCGCGGACGCGGGGTGGTAGCGTCCTTGCGCCTTCGGGCCAAGTACACTGGCGCGAGATCGCCGACTGGACGGGGAACAGTGGAATTCAGAGACACCGTGCAGGTGCTGCGCGCGCACTGGCTGATCGTGGTGCTCCTCACGATTCTGGGCGGCGCGCTCGCCTTCGGTTGGACTCTCACGCAGGACAAGGTCTACGCTTCGACCGGCTCCGCGATCATCACCACCGGAGCCTCGACCTCGCTCGGTGACGCCACGGTGGGTGACAGTTACGCAAAGTCGCGAGTCAAGTCATACCTGGACGTCGCGAAGTCCGGTCGCGTCGCCGAGTACGCCGCGGAGCAGTTGGGGGCCGGCGTCAACACTGGCGGTTTGGCGGGCCGTGTCACCGTTTCTAACCCGAGCGAGACGGCGTTGCTACGAGTCACAGCGACTGGACCGACGCCGAGGATGCACGCGCGCTCGCTGAAGCGTGGATCTACGGCATGACGCAAGTGGTCGCGGAACTCGAGAGCGGCACCGGCACGGGCGCTGAGGACGGCGCGGAGTCCGTGGTCGCGTTGCAGACGCTCGATTCGGCGAACACGCCGGGCGCGCCATTTGCTCCCAATGAAAAGCAGGCGGCTGCGATCGGCCTGCTCGCGGGTTTCGCTATAGGCGTCGCTCTCGCCTTCACTCGCGCCACGCTCGACCGCCGCCTGCGCTCCGCCGAGGACGTCGAGCGAGAGTTCGACATCCCCGTGGTGGGCGCCCTCCCGTTCGACGAGTCGGTTGCCAAGATGGGCCCCGTCCGCGCCACATCGGACTTCGCCATGAAGGAGGCGGTGCGCCAACTCCGCACCAATCTCATGTTCCTGGACGTGGACAACCCGCCACGGGTGATCGTGGTGACGTCCTCGCTTCCCGGCGACGGCAAGTCCACGGTCAGCTACAAGCTGGCCGAGGCGATCGCCGAGTCCGGCACCAACGTGGTCCTGATCGATGCGGACCTCCGTCGCCCCACGCTCGCCACGAACCTGGGCCTGCCCGACGGCGCCGGCCTGACCGACGTGCTGGTCGGCCGTGTTCGCGCTGAGGAGGTTCTCCAGCCGTACGGGCCTACCGACAACCTCTACGTCATGGCCGCCGGCGTGATCCCGCCCAACCCCTCGGAGTTGCTTGGCTCGGGTGCCATGCGGACGCTGCTCTACAGCTTCCCCGAGGACGCGATCGTCCTAGTCGACACACCGCCGTTGATCCCCGTGACCGACGCCGCAATTCTCACCGCCCGCACCGACGGCGCGGTGGTGGTGGCCCGCGCGGGCCGGACCACCATCGACGTGCTCGATAAGGCATTGCAGGCGTTCGACCGGGTCAACGGCCGCGCCCTCGGAGTGATCCTCGACGCGGTCCCACGCAAGGGCGCGCACAAGGACAAGTACGCCTACGCCTACGACTACGAGTACGCCGACCCCAAGGCGCCTCGCCGCGACCGCACGCCCTCCACCCCCCAGGCGCAGGCACAGGAGACGAAGCTCCCCACCCAGGGCTGGGATAGCATCGTCCCCCCGGCGCAGCCGAAGCACCGTGCACGGGGCTGATGGAGAGCGGCGCCGACACACATCGAGCGGTGTGGATGCTGCTCGCAGCGGCGGTCGGTCACGCGCTCGGGACGGCGGGAATTGACTGCCTTGTCATCAAGGGTGCCGTCGCGGATCTGCGCGGGCTACGTCCGCCCAAGTGGTCCGCCGATGTTGATGTGCTGGTGCGGGCCGAGCAGGCCACGGCCGCCCGCCAAGCGCTCGCCCGCGCGGGTGGAGTGCGACCACGACCATGGCGGCGACGCAAACGGTGGTGGGTCACGCCGAGACGCTGGTCCATCCCGGATGGCCGATCGCCATTGACCTTCACCACGAGTTCCCCGGTTTCACCAAGGGCGCTGACCGCGCCTTCGACTCCCTGTGGGAGCGCCGCGAGCCGCTCGAGGCAGCGGGCGTGAGCTGTTGGGCCCCCGACAGGTTGGGTGCGCTGGTGGTGGAGTCCCTCAGCTCACTCCGTGCGTCCGTAGGTGCCGGTTCCACGGATGCGGAAGTCGAGCGCATCATCCGCACGGTCGAAGCGCTGCCTGTGGCTGAGCGAGAGTCGCTCGCGCGACTGGCCGGGCAGTCGGGTGCGGCGTACGCTATGGCGCCCGTCCTCGCTACCCGGGGCGGTGCACCGCGGCCCGCGCCTTCCACTTCCGCAGAGCTCGAGTGGGACCTCCGCACCAGCGGCGGCGGCACCCTCGTATCGCAGGCTGTCGCCGCGCTGTATGTCGGACGTGGGGGGTCCCGGTTTGGGCTAGCGCTGCGACTTCTCTGGCCCAAGCGCGAGGAGTTGATCGCTGGCTACGCGTACCAGGGGCGTTCGCGATGGGCGGTCGCCACGCTCCGAGGTCGCCGCCTCGCGCGCGGCTTCGCGCAACTGCCCGGCGCGATCCGGCGCACCTGGCGAACTAGCGGTGACGTGCGCGGCTAGGCGCGAGTGCGACCGGTCCTGGCGGGGTGCATCGTCCCGCGTGTCGATGCGCTCGGAACGCTCGCCTACACTGACGAGCGAGCACACCAGTGGCGAAGCGAGGGACAACATTGAGTTCCAGGTATCTGTGACCATGCGCGTCACTCTGCCTGTCGCGTGTGCTCGGCGCGCCGAGCGGTCCTGACATACCCTGGCAGTCCGGGACCGCGTTCCGCGTCCTCATCGTCGACACGGGCAACCAGGGGCGCTCCGCCGTGGGCGAGCGCATGCTCCGCCACCACCTGTCCCGCCACGGCATCCCCGCGGACGTGATCCGCGTGACGTCGGCGGGTCTCAACGCCGACGACGGCCAGCGCATGGACCCCACGGCCGCCGCCCAGATCGAGCGGCTCGGCGGCAACGCCCACGGCTTCCGCACCCGCTCGGTCTCCGAGGCGATGGTCGAGGCCGCCAGCATGGTGTTCTGCGGCACGTGGTGGGAGCGCGACGAGCTCTGCCTGCGCTACCCCCGGGCCCGCGGCCGCGCCTTCACCCTGTCGGAGATCGGCTTCCTCTACGAGGAGGTGGTCGACGCCGCCCCTCTGCCCGATCACCCGCGGCTGCTCGAGGCGCGCCTGCGGACCGCCGATGTGCCCGACGACTTCGACCTGCCCGACTGGGACGACTTCGAGGAGCGGATGCGCGCCGCGTGCGATGCGATCGACCAGGCGACACGGTGGATCGCGGAGATCTGGGCGTCCATGGCGCCCGTGCGGCCCATCGGCACCGCCGGGGAGCGGCGGGAGAGCGCGGCGGAGCCCACGTGCACCGTCGACGCCTTCGGTGTCGCGGTCGGGATCGTGTGCTCCGGCTCCGAGCGCGACGCCCTGGCCACGGCGGGTCACCGTGCGTGGGGACGGTGCCTGGTCGAGGACCGTGACCCCGAGACCACCGTGTCCGTGGTGGTCGACGCGGACGATGCGGTGCTGGCCCGAGCGCGCCTGTCCGGAGCGCTCGCCTACCCGGACGTCGACACGGCACTGCACTTCCTCAGCTCCGCCGTCACCGTCCGCGCGATCGAGGCGCGCGTGGGGACACTGATCATGCTCCACGCCGCCGGACTCGCGGGACCGGACGGCTCCGTCGTGGGGTTCGTCGCGCCGTCGGGCACCGGCAAGACCACTCTGTCGCGGACGTTGGGCGCTCACTACGGCTACGTCACGGACGAGACCCTTGCGATCTCGCCCGGCGACCTGACGGTGTTGCCGTATCCCAAGCCGCTGTCCGTGATCGACTCGCTGACCCACATCAAGGAGCAGTGGGGCGCGGACTCGCTCGATCTGGCAGTCTTGCCCGACGTGCCGCTGCGCTTGCGCCGGTTGGTGATCCTCGATCGCCGAGAGGACGGGCCCGAGGAGCCGGCGATCACGCCGATCGATCATCTGGAGGGGATCGCGATCCTGGCCGAGCAGATGTCGTACCTGTCGAAGACGCCCGGCAGGCTTCACGCGCTGTCCGACCTTGTCGACGCTGTCGGCGGGCTGTCGCGTCTCACCTACCGCGATGTCCGCACGGTGCTACCCATGGTGCCGGGGCTTCTCGGGGGCGGCGAATGATTCCGGACGATGCGGTCGTGAGCGCCGCCTGGGACGACCTGCTCGAGCGCGATGGACAGGTGCTGGTGCTCGTGGGCAACGACGTCACGTTGCTCTCGCCGTTGGCGTCGGAGGCGGCGCTGTACTGCACCGGTGACGGTGTCACCGTTGCCGCGCTGACCTCGTACCTCGAGGGAGTGTTCGGTGCGCCACCCTCCGGCGATCCCGGTGCGGCCGTGCGCGAGGTGCTCGCTGCACTTCAGGAACGCGCCGTCTTGTCGATAACACGGTAGGGCGTTTTTCGCCGCGTGGCGCTTGTCACACGTATCGCAGGTCCTTTACCCTTGGGGCTGTGCATCGGCCGCTGAGGGGCAGCCGCCAATACGACGGAGGAACCACATGACCGAGCAGACTGCGGTCAAGTCCCGTGGAGTGGTGTAGCGGGTTCCTTCGTCAGGCGGTGAGTGCGAGGGTTTCGGTCACCTCCTCGATGCCGGTGTTGGGCACGGCGGTGAGGCGGCAGCGGGCGAGGACTTCGAGTC
>NZ_BAABRR010000022.1:0-7575 GCF_039545075.1 Demequina sediminis
GCCTCACGCCGATACTCCGGCGTATACGTCTTCCTCTTCTTCGTGCCCATCACGGACATCCTCCCCGACAGGCACTCGCTCACGCGAAACCCGTCTGGTCAGTGTCCGGAATCCGGGGTCAACCCCACGCTGCCGTACCGCGTCGTTGGCATGAAGCGAGTGTGACATATTGCACTCCGTGTTGCCTTGCGACGGGTGGTGTCTGTCCTGGTAGAAATGGCGCAGCTCACGAGTGGGGTTGCCTGGGGAGGTGGCTACGGAGCGGCGGTTGGCGTGGTGTCAGTTCCGCTGTTGCTGGCTTCTTTCTGTCTGGGGTTGGTCGTCTTGATCCTGTCTGGTGGGCGTGTGCGGATGTCGGATCCGTGGTCCTTGTCGTTCCGGTTGGCGTCTATGTTGACGGCCGGGGCGTTGTGTGTCGTGGCAGTCACTGAGGCGGGCCCGGCCGCAGCGGCTGTGATCGAGGAGTCCGCGACGGATTGGACTGTGGCTGGTGCGTCTGGTGGTTTGACTGCGCCTGATGCTGTGTCGGCTTCGGTGTTGGCGCGGGTGCGTGGTGAGGCTGTTGAGGATGTGTCTCAGCGCACCGAGTCGTCGCAGACGTTCGCTCTTCCTGATGGTCAGTGGCGTTCGGATATGTCGAGTGGTCCGGAGTGGGTGGCGACGGGTGAGGATCCGTCGACGGAGGCTGGCTGGGAGCGTGTGGACACGCAGCTGGTGCGTTACAGCGATGGTTCGTATCGTCCGGTCGCGCATCCGGGTGATCTGGTGTTCTCCGGCGGGGGCAATGGGCGTGTCGACGTGGTCGCGGGTGTCGACGCTGAGGGGCAGCCGTTCACGTTGTCGTGGGAGGGGACTGTTCCGGCTCCGGTGGTTGAGGCTGACGCGATCCGCTATGTGGATGTGCTCCCTGGTATTGACTTGGTGTTCTATGTCACCGCTACGGGCTATGAGCAGTTCTTCGTGGCACATGACGCCGACGCTTTGGAGCGGGCCGAGCGGTTGACGTTGACGGTGGCCAGCCCTGACGGTGATTTGCGCAAGGCGCGCGAGGAAGTGGTGGTGCGTGGCAGTGAGGGCGACGTGGTCGCCCAGGTCTCTGATGTTGCGGTGTGGGATGCGCACTCCGATGAGCGGCGTATGGTGCCGGTGGCGTCCATGGCTGCCGATGACGCGACACAGGCAAGTTCGGAGCCTGTGGTGGCCGCGAGCGTAACCGCGGTCGCGGATCTGAACGTTCCTCCGACGGAGATTGAGGTTCCTGCCGCGGTGGCGGTGACGGATGGTGTCGCGACCATCAGTGTCGACGCCGACGATGTGCCGTTCTCTGATGGTGACGCGTTCCCTGTGGTGATTGATCCGTCCGTGAACTTGTCGTTGACCTTTGACACGTACGTGTCGAATGCGTCGACGGTGGATAAGTCGTCCGAGACTGAGTTGCGGGTGGGGACGTGGGACTCGGGGGCTTCGAAGTACCGCTCGTATCTGAACGTGAACGTGTCGCCGATTCTGGGCAAGAAGGTCACGTCGGCGACGTTGAAGCTGTACAACTGGCATTCGTGGTCGTGCACGGCACGCAACTGGGAGGTGTGGTCGACGTCGACCACGTCGACCGCGACGCGATGGTCGAACATGCCTGCGATGTCGGTGAAGTACGACACGGTGTCTTCTACGAAGGGCTACTCGTCGTCCTGCAGTGACGGCTGGGTCAGCGCTGATGTGACCACGATGGCGCAGAACTGGTCGACGGGAACGGTCACTGCCAAGGGCATTGGTGTGAAGGCGTCCTCGGAGACGGACAACTCGTATTGGAAGCGGTTCTACTCGGGTAACTCGGCATCGAACAAGCCGGTGCTGTCCGTGACGTATAACTCGTACCCGAACACGCCGATGGGTGTGAAGGTCAACGCAAGTGCACCGGTGGCGGGTTCGACGGTGTACACCAACGATCCGACCCCGACGTTCTCGGTGACGGTGTCTGATCCTGATGGCGGCAACGTGAAGGGCAAGTTCTCCTTCAATGGTGCAACAGCAGTGTCGGGCTCCACGGTGGCTAGCGGTGCGGTGTCCTCGTACACGCTTCCCACGCAGGCCAACGGGTCCTCGCGCACAGTCAAGGTGTGGGCCAACGACGGCTCGCTTGATTCCAAGGCGTCGTCGAACCCGACATGGTCGGTCGTTGTGGACACCGTCGCACCCGGCGCCACCACCATCAGCTCGGCGCAGGTGAGCCACGGGCAGTGGCTTGAAACTCCTCCGGCATCAATCAGCGCCTCACTGGCCGCGACCGATGCAGTGAAGTTCGAGTACAAGGTCGATGGCGGGACCGTGAAGACGGTGAACGCCACCTCGGGCAGCGCGATCGTGACCGGCCTGCCGCGCACGAACGGTGGTCACAAGGTCGAGGCGCGTGCGATCGACCGCGCCGGCAACACCAGCGCGTGGAAGACCCTCGAGTACGGCATCGGAACGGTCGGGATTACCTCCCCGACTGCGGCCTATAAGACCACCGACAAGGTCAAGATCTCCGCTGATGCCCCTCCAGGAGCCAACGGCACGGTCAAGCGTGCTGTGTACTGGCGTGCGGGCGGCACGGCGAATGGTGCCGGGTACTCGGACGCGACCGGGTCAACGGACGGTTGGGAGAAGATCGCTGACCTACCAGACGCCACCGCCGGGTCTAGCGCCAAGGCTGACTACACATGGAATGCCGCCGCCACCGCAGCAAGCGCGGGCAAGGAGCGCGTTCCTTTCCTGATGGAGGTGCAGGTGTGCTTCACCTACACCTACACCAACGATGTGCTCTGTACCTGGCGTGACGACCCCGCGACGCATCCCTCGGTACTACGAATTCCGCATGCGTTTGGGAACAACTTCCCTGTGGCGGATGCTGGTCCGGGCCAGGTCTCGCTCTGGACGGGTGAGTTCCACGCCGGCGCGACGGATGCGGCCGTGCCTGGGTACATGGACACTCTCTCGGTGTCAAGGAACTATCTGACGTTCGGCGACGGAGGAGCATCGTCGGTGTTCGGTCCGGGTTGGATCGCGTCTTTCGACGGGCCGAGCGTGGGCGCGGCAGGTATGCGTGTGATCGACAACACCGGCGTCGATGGCACGATCGCTTTCGAGGACGGAACAGGTAGCTACTTCACGTTCCGGGAGCCCAGCGCGGGAATCGTCGCACGCGAGATCGGGGCCTATGCGCCGCTCGATCGCGCCACCATTGCGTCTGGCGCCCAGCTTACTCTTACTGGTTCCGGTACCGCGGCACGCCTGGTCCTGACCGATGGCAACGTGTCGACGACGTGGTCGTATATGGCGAGCGGGGAGTGGAAGCCGCTGTACGTCGACAAGCAGGTGTCCGCAACAGCTGTGCTGCGGACCACCTACACGTATGACGCGCTGGGACGGGTGGAGTCGATCGTTGCCCCCGCGCCCGAGGGAGTCGACTGTTCGACTGTGTCGAGTGCCGGGTGCCGTGCACTCGAGATGACCTACTACACGGCCATGGACGCCGCGACGGGCGCCTACACGGGACGCATCGCGTCGATCGGGTACCGCGCCTGGGACCCCGACCTCGAAGCCATGCGTACCGACGCTGTCGTCGCCTACACCTACGATTCGTCAGGGCGACTGGCACGTGCCATCGACCCGCGCTCGGGCCTGGGCACGACGTACGGGTACACCATGTCCGGCGGAGTGTTGCTACTGACCCTCGTCGCCGAGAGCGGTCTCGCGCCGTGGACTATCGAGTATGGGACATCGACCCAAGGTGCGTCGTCCGTGCTGCGTGTCACGCGCAAGCACTGGGACGGAACGCAGGCTGACGTCCCGGTCGCACGATTCGTGTACGGCATCGACACGGCCAACCCGCCCGCGGCAAGCCCCGACATCCGGTCCGCCGCCACGGCGTGGACCAGTGAGCAGACGGCGACTACCGGGTTTGCAGTATTCGGCCAGGGCCACGACCCGGGTGGCTCGACCGTGGCAAGCGTCGACTCCAACGAGTGGCTCAACGCCTCGGTCACCTTCACCGACGCCCACGGCCGGGTGGTCAACACTGCCAACTACGGCGCTGGTGCCTGGCAGTACACCGCTAGCGACTACGACGACAACGACAACGTCGAGGGATCCCTCGACGTTTCGGGCACCACGACTGTGGCCAGCCAGGTTACCGAGACGGCGCCGACTGTCGATTATGACAATGTTCAGTCCGCCTCGACCCGCACGGAATACAACGACTCCGGCACCCGGATCACCGACATCTGGACCCCGCAAGCTTACGGCGCGACCACCCACATCCATTACACCTACGCCGACGAGAACCCGGTCGAGGCAGAACGACCGCTCGCGGGAGCGGTACCCAACCTCGTATGGAAGACAGACATCACGTCCGAGAGGGGAAACTCCAGCTCTGTTATCAGCACGTACACCATGACCTACGCGGGCACCGCATGGTTTACTGGCGTGCCCTCCACCGTCACCACCACCGGAGCAGACACGGCCGAGAGCCTCTCGGCGGTCACAGGCTTCGACGCTCTCGGACGCCCCGTCCTCAGCCAAGAAGCTGGGTCCACCGGCGCAGATGCTGGCACTACCCACACGGTCTACTACACGGCCGGCGCCAATGACCTCGACACGGCCTGCGGCAACCAGCCCGCGTGGGCTGGCGAGATCTGTGTCACGAAGTCGCTCGCCGATCTCCCGCTGACCCGCATGACCCGGTACTCGATGTACCTCGATCCTGAAACGATCGTTGAAGGCGTCGGGAACGCCACACGGACCACGACGACGAGCTACCTCCTCGACGGACGGCTTGAGTCCACATCAGTTGCCACTATGGGCTTTCCGGGCTCCACGCCGCTACCCTCAACCTGGCACACGTACGACAGCACTACCGGACTGCAGACGAAGACAACGTCGGGATCGACCGCCGGGCCCGGCGTGCGTACGACCTACGACACCTGGGGACGCGTCCAGAACTACGTCGACACCGACGGCGCAACTACCGTCACCACCTACGACATGTTCGGCAATGTTGGCAGCATCGACGACGGACTTCAGGTCACCACCTACACCTACGACGGTACCGATGCCAACGGCCTCGTCGAGCGCCGCGGACTGGTCACCGGCAAGGTCGTGACCAGTAGCGATGGGCAATCCTCGTATGCCTTCGCGGCAGCCTACGACGCAATGGGACGCCTGACGCGACAGACCATGCCTGGAGAAATCGTCCAGTTGACCACCTACAGCGACGCCGGCCACGTCGCTGAACTCTCCTACGCCTTCGTCACTGACGACGGGGAGACGCCTCTGCTGACCTGGTCAGCCGACTATGACGCTGCGGGCCGAATGACCGCAGAGTCAACACCAGCGACGGGACTCGATCCTGACCACGTCACGGGATTCGGACGCACCTACGCCTACGACGCGTTCGGGCGTCTCGTGACCGTCCAAGATCAGAGCCTGCTCTACGCAGATCCTGCGGATACAAGTGGCATCACACCATGCGTCACCCGGTCCTACACCTTCGACACGCGTGGCCACCGCCTCGCGCGAAACACCGCAATCTCCGACACCGCCAACGTATGTCCCGCCGTAGGAACCGGGACATCCGAGACCTGGACCTACGACAACAAGGACCGTGTCCAAACCGGCGCGAATGGGACCGGGTCGTACGTCTACGACCTATTCGGTCGTCAAACCACGATCCCAGCGGTCGACACTGCTGGGGGCGTCGCTGCGGGTGACATCACGCTGGGCTACTACGACAACGACCTCGCCCACGCGGTCAGCCAGGCAGGCGTGACGACAACCTACAGTCTCGATGCCGCACAGCGACGCTCGATCGCGACCACCGTGTCAGGTGCTGGAACGTCGACGCTAGTGCGCCACTATGCCGATGGCTCCGACAACCCCGCTTGGGCCGTCGAGACCGACGTCAGTGGTGCGACGACCACAACATGGTATGGGTCCGCGATTGAGGGCGGACTCGGCCTGACGGTGTCCAGCGAAGTCGCGTCACTTCAACTTGCGGACTTGCGCGGCGACATCGCGCTGCCGCTTACAATCGCCGCCGATGGGGCGGTGACAGGGGTCGGCGCGTACTCCGACTACGACGAGTACGGTCGCCTCCTCGCCGGCAACGTCGCAGCGGCAACGGGTGCAATCACCTACGGCTGGCTGGGATCGCATGAGCGTGCGGCCGACAGCTTCGGACTCACCCTCATGGGCGTGCGCCTCTACAATGCGCAGACCGGTCTGTTCACTTCCGTTGATCCGGTTGTGGGTGGGAATGAGACCGTCTACGGGTATCCAGCAGATCCAATCAACAAACTAGACACCACCGGCGCACTAAGCGCATGGGCCAAGGCCGGGTTGTGGGCGGCCGCCCTTGTCATTGCGGGCGGTGCGCAGGTCTTCTGCACAGCGTCGATTGCCCTGCGCCCAGTGTGCACAGGCTTTTTCACCGGAGTGTCGAGCATTCTCAAGGCCCTTGCGGACAACAACGGTACCCTGACAACCAAGCAAATCGTGAGCGCCTTCATGAAAGGTTTCGTCGCGGGCGCCTTCTTAGGAGCGAGCAAAGTCGTACTGGTTCGATTCATGAAAAGCTCGCTCGGTAAGCGGGCAAGTGATTGGATTTTGCGTAAGGGCAGGGGTGGCCGTATGGAGCCAGCCATCAACAAGTTCTTTCAGTGGCTATGGTACTAGAAAAGTGGTTATCAATGAGGCGAGCGTTGACCTGGGCGTGGGTAGCAACGGTCTATATCGGCTGCGTCGTGGTGGTCATATCAATCCCGCCGTTGTCGGGACATTCCTTCTGGAGAATCGTAGCCGTGTTCGCGCTCGGTGCCCCGGCGCTAATTGTGGCGCGGCGATTTGATGGCCGTGCCCGTGGGGACCGGCGAGGGCTGCCCCTGCCCGTTGTTGGGCTCGACGGCGGGGAGTGGGCTCTACATCTTGATGGCATCCCGGAAGGCGGCGGTGAGCGAGTCGAGATCATGCGTTACCTGATGCAGTCTCATGGCGTCTCAGTGAGCGCAGCGAAGGGTGCGGCGTTCGCAGAGAGTTTTCCTGTGGTGATTGCGGCTGGTGCGAGCAGTGAAGTCGTTGGTGCGTTCGCGAAGGCCCTTCGCGAACTGGGGGCGAGCGTCTCCGTCCACCAGGGATGAACATTGCATTGGTGATGGCTCTAGCGGCTCCTCGCAGTTGACGGTGTAGCGCGTGGGGCGTGGTGAACGAACAGGTGACAGTCTGACCTGACCCACGGTTTGGTTACCAGTGGCAGTGTGTCGTTCAGGCTCGATTGCGAGGAGTCCGAACCATGCCAAAGCCCTACCCTTCCGAGTTTCGTCAGCGAGCTGTCGCGCCCGTGCGTGCCGGCAAGCCCGTCACCGTCGTTGCCCCGAGCCTAGGCATCAGCGAGGGGTGTTTGCGCAACTGGGTGCGTCAGGACCGGATCGATCATGACGAAATCGCCGGGACGACAACGACCGAGAACGCCGAGCTGAAGGCGGCCCGCAAGCGCATCCGCGAACTCGAACGTGAAGTCGAGATTCTGCGCGTCGCGGGCAA
>NZ_BAABRR010000023.1:0-4494 GCF_039545075.1 Demequina sediminis
AGGATTGAGGCGGTGCGCGTCCGAAACTTGAGAACTCAACAGTGTGCCACATGTCGATGCCAAATTACTCCGGCATCAGCCTCTTGTAAGGGGGTTGGTGTTTGGATTCCTTTGGTTGAAAATGAAATGTCAGTGACATTTTGTTCGATGTCAGAGATTAACTAGTCTCCACGTGAGTGGGGATGTACTTCGTATTGATGTATCCCGGCCGTTTGGTTGGGTGTACAGCAATCATTTACGGAGAGTTTGATCCTGGCTCAGGACGAACGCTGGCGGCGTGCTTAACACATGCAAGTCGAACGGTGACCTCGGAGCTTGCTTCGGGTGATCAGTGGCGAACGGGTGAGTAACACGTGAGTAACCTGCCCCAGACTCTGGGATAACCTCGGGAAACCGGGGCTAATACCGGATATGCAGCGTTCCCGCATGGGATGCGTTGGGAAAGTTTTTCGGTCTGGGATGGACTCGCGGCCTATCAGCTTGTTGGTGAGGTAGTGGCTCACCAAGGCGACGACGGGTAGCCGGCCTGAGAGGGCGACCGGCCACACTGGAACTGAGACACGGTCCAGACTCCTACGGGAGGCAGCAGTGGGGAATATTGCACAATGGGCGCAAGCCTGATGCAGCGACGCCGCGTGGGGGATGAAGGCCTTCGGGTTGTAAACCCCTTTCAGCAGGGAAGAAGCGAAAGTGACGGTACCTGCAGAAGAAGCGCCGGCTAACTACGTGCCAGCAGCCGCGGTAATACGTAGGGCGCAAGCGTTGTCCGGAATTATTGGGCGTAAAGAGCTCGTAGGCGGTTTGTCGCGTCTGCTGTGAAAACCCGAGGCTCAACCTCGGGCCTGCAGTGGGTACGGGCAGACTAGAGTGTGGTAGGGGAGACTGGAATTCCTGGTGTAGCGGTGGAATGCGCAGATATCAGGAGGAACACCGATGGCGAAGGCAGGTCTCTGGGCCACAACTGACGCTGAGGAGCGAAAGCGTGGGGAGCGAACAGGATTAGATACCCTGGTAGTCCACGCCGTAAACGGTGGGCACTAGATGTGGGGCTCATTCCATGAGTTCCGCGTCGCAGCTAACGCATTAAGTGCCCCGCCTGGGGAGTACGGCCGCAAGGCTAAAACTCAAAGGAATTGACGGGGGCCCGCACAAGCGGCGGAGCATGCGGATTAATTCGATGCAACGCGAAGAACCTTACCAAGGCTTGACATATACCCTCTACCCCCAGAGATGGGGGGTGCTTCGGCGGGGTATACAGGTGGTGCATGGTTGTCGTCAGCTCGTGTCGTGAGATGTTGGGTTAAGTCCCGCAACGAGCGCAACCCTCGTCCTATGTTGCCAGCACGTAATGGTGGGGACTCATAGGAGACTGCCGGGGTCAACTCGGAGGAAGGTGGGGATGACGTCAAATCATCATGCCCCTTATGTCTTGGGCTTCACGCATGCTACAATGGCCGGTACAAAGGGCTGCAATACCGTAAGGTGGAGCGAATCCCAAAAAGCCGGTCTCAGTTCGGATTGAGGTCTGCAACTCGACCTCATGAAGTCGGAGTCGCTAGTAATCGCAGATCAGCAACGCTGCGGTGAATACGTTCCCGGGCCTTGTACACACCGCCCGTCAAGTCACGAAAGTCGGTAACACCCGAAGCCAGTGGCCTAACCCGTATGGGAAGGAGCTGTCTAAGGTGGGATTGGCGATTGGGACTAAGTCGTAACAAGGTAGCCGTACCGGAAGGTGCGGCTGGATCACCTCCTTTCTAAGGAGCACCTGACGTCCACACTGTGGTGTGGGGGTCCAGGACCCATGCTCAGACCGTTCGTGTCTGGGGTGGGGCTCATGGATGGAACATCGATGTGGCCTGTCACTGACCTTGAGTCGTGACGCTAGTACGCCTGTCTCCTTGCGAGACGGGTGGGAACGTGTGACGCAAAGAGGTGGGGGATGGGCATGGCGCACTGTTGGGTCCTGAAGGGTCGGGCGTAAAGCTCCCTTTCAGGCCACCACACACTCCTGTGACTTCGGTTGTGGGGGTTCGGGTGGCTGTCGGACTATCGGATGCTATCGAACCGCTTGGCTGAGGCTGGGTAGGCGTGGTGTGAGGGTAGGCCCGGTCGTTGTTTGAGAACTGCACAGTGGACGCGAGCATCTTTGATATCTGTGGTCAAGTTTTTAAGAGCACATGGTGGATGCCTTGGCAGTAGGAGCCGAAGAAGGACGTTGTAGCCTGCGAAAAGCCTCGGGGAGCTGGCAAACAAGCTTTGATCCGAGGATGTCCGAATGGGGAAACCCCGCTGGAGTCATGTCCAGTGACCCACGCCTGAACACATAGGGCGTGTGGAGGGAACGTCGGGAAGTGAAACATCTCAGTACCGACAGGAAGAGATATTCCGTGAGTAGTGGCGAGCGAAAGCGGAACAGGCCAAACCGTATGCGTGTGATAGCCGGCAGGCGTTGCGTATGCGGGGTTGTGGGACCTTTCTGATCATTCTGCCGAATGGTCGAGGAGTCAGAAATCCGCGTGATAGTCGAAGGGCATTGAAAGGCCCGGCGTAGAGGGTGCAACCCCCGTAGACGAAATTGCGCGGACTCCTGAAGGGGATCCCAAGTAGCACGGGGCACGAGAAATCCCGTGTGAATCCGCAGAGACCACTCTGTAAGCCTAAATACTACCTACTGACCGATAGCGAATCAGTACCGTGAGGGAAGGGTGAAAAGTACCCCGAGAGGGGAGTGAAATAGTACCTGAAACCGTGTGCTTACAATCCGTCGGAGCCTCCATAGCAGGGGTGACGGCGTGCCTTTTGAAGAATGAGCCTGCGAGTTAGTGCTCAGTGGCAAGGTTAACCCGTGTGGGGCAGCCGTAGCGAAAGCGAGTCCGAATAGGGCGTTTGAGTCGCTGGGTCTAGACCCGAAGCGAAGTGATCTATCCATGGCCAGGCTGAAGCGCGGGTAAGACCGCGTGGAGGGCCGAACCCACTTGGGTTGAAAACCGAGGGGATGAGCTGTGGATAGGGGTGAAAGGCCAATCAAACTTCGTGATAGCTGGTTCTCCCCGAAATGCATTTAGGTGCAGCGTTGCGTGTTTCTTGCCGGAGGTAGAGCTACTGGATGGCCGATGGGCCCCACCAGGTTACTGACGTCAGCCAAACTCCGAATGCCGGTAAGTGAGAGCGCAGCAGTGAGACTGCGGGGGATAAGCTTCGTAGTCGAGAGGGAAACAGCCCAGAACACCAACTAAGGCCCCTAAGCGTGTGCTAAGTGGGAAAGGATGTGGAGTTGCATAGACAACCAGGAGGTTGGCTTAGAAGCAGCCACCCTTGAAAGAGTGCGTAATAGCTCACTGGTCAAGTGATTCCGCGCCGACAATGTAGCGGGGCTCAAGTACACCGCCGAAGTTGTGTCATTCACATTTATGCTAGGCCTTCGTGGTCCAGGCGTGTGGATGGGTAGGGGAGCGTCGTGTGGCGGGTGAAGCTGCGGAGTGATCCAGCAGTGGACGCTACACGAGTGAGAATGCAGGCATGAGTAGCGAAAGACGGGTGAGAAACCCGTCCGCCGAATGACCAAGGGTTCCAGGGCCAGGTTAATCCGCCCTGGGTAAGTCGGGACCTAAGGCGAGGCCGACAGGCGTAGTCGATGGACAACGGGTTGATATTCCCGTACCGGCGAAGAACCGCCCATGACGAGGCGGACGATGCTAAGTGCCCAAAGCCGGCGAACCCTTCGGGGCAAGTACGGTGGCGCGCACGAACCAGATCCGTAGTAGTCAAGCGTATTAACAGGGGTGACGCAGGAAGGTAGCCGAGCGTGGCGATGGTAGTCCACGTCTAAGGGTGTAGGGCGAGCTGTAGGCAAATCCGCAGCTCACATAGCCTGAGACCTGATGGTAACCACGTATGTGGGAAATCGGTGATCCTATGCTGCCAAGAAAAACCTCGGCGCGAGGTTCTAGCCGCCCGTACCCCAAACCGACTCAGGTGGTCAGGTAGAGAATACTAAGGCGATCGAGTGAATCGTGGTTAAGGAACTCGGCAAAATGCCCCCGTAACTTCGGGAGAAGGGGGGCCTGAGGCGTGAAGGCACTTGCTGCTGGAGCGTTTGAAGGCCGCAGAGACCAGGGAGAAGCGACTGTTTACTAAAAACACAGGTCCGTGCGAAGTCGCAAGACGATGTATACGGACTGACGCCTGCCCGGTGCTGGAAGGTTAAGAGGAGGGGTCAGCCGCAAGGCGAAGCTCCGAATTTAAGCCCCAGTAAACGGCGGTGGTAACTATAACCATCCTAAGGTAGCGAAATTCCTTGTCGGGTAAGTTCCGACCTGCACGAATGGCGTAACGACTTCTCCGCTGTCTCAACCGCGAACTCGGCGAAATTGCACTACGAGTAAAGATGCTCGTTACGCGCAGCAGGACGGAAAGACCCCGGGACCTTTACTATAGCTTGGTATTGGTATTCGGTGTGGTTTGTGTAGGATAGGTGGGAGACTATGAAGC
>NZ_BAABRR010000024.1:0-1727 GCF_039545075.1 Demequina sediminis
CCTGACTCGTGCCACCCTCGCCTCGGCGTACGGCTCGGGCCCGATGTACCTGGGGCTTCGTGTTGGGGTGGGGTGTGTGTCGGTCACTAGGAAGTCGGTTGTGGGAGTCTTCGGGGGTGGCTTCCCGGTTCGTGCGTAGGGTTCGCACCACGTCCGGCGCGGTCGCGGTGCAGATCATCACGCGCATCCCGGGTGAGGCCGACAGCATCGAGCATGTCGGGTCGGCCCACACGGATGCGGAGCTGGCGGTGTTGATGGCTCTGGCGCGTGACCGCGTCGCTCCTGGGCAGGGCGAGCTCGACCTGGGCGCGCTTGCTGCGGTGCCGGCGCGGATGGACGACATCGCGGACTGGACGGCCGCCAAGGTCGAAGCGGCCGACGCGGCTACGGGTGTGGGCCGGCCGGTGAAGGTCGCCGCGGGCGGGCGCACGGTCCGCACCTCTGCGACGGTGCTGTGGCGCGTGTTGACGGACGCGTACACGCGGCTGGGATTCGACGTCGTCGACGACGAGGCGTTCCGGGCGATGGTGCTGGCGCGGCTGATCGAGCCGACATCGAAGGCCGACACGGTGCGGGTCTTGGCGTCCGTGGGCGCGCCGCCGGTGGCGCTCAGAACGCTGTTCCGGTCGCTGCAACGCGTGAATGAGCGCGGCTACCGCGACCAGATCGCCCGTGCCTGCCTGGCCTACTCATTGAAGGCGACCGGTCCGGCGACGTTCGTGATGTACGACGTGACGACCCTGCATTTCGAGAACGACGACGAAGACACCCTGCGACGTGTGGGGATGTCCAAGGAACATCGCGTGGACCCGCAGGTCCAAGTCGGGCTCCTCGTCGACCAGGCCGGGGTGCCGCTCGAGATGCACCTGTTCGAAGGCAACAAGGCCGAGACCACCACCCTGATCCCGGTGCTGCACGCCTTCCAGACCCGTCACGGCATCGACGACATCGTCGTCGTCGCCGACGCCGGCATGCTGTCCGCCGGTAACCTCAACGCCCTCGAGGATGCGGGCTTGTCGTTCATCGTCGGGTCCCGTCTGACGAAAGCGCCCTACGATTTGGACGATCACTTCCACGCCCACGGCAACCACTTCACCGACGGGCAGATCCTCGAATCCACGCGCGTGATGGGCTCCGGGGCCGGCGCGCGTGAACGGCGGATCGTCTACCAGTGGTCGTTCAAACGCAACAAGAGGGACGACCGCAACATCAACCTCATGATCGCCAAGGCCGAAAGAATCGCCGCCGGACAGATGCCGCTACGCAAGACACGGTTCTTGAAGGTGTCCGGTGCGCGCAAAGAGCTCGACCAGGCCACCATCGACCGTGCCCGCCAACTGGCCGGCATCAAGGGCTACGTCACGAACATCCCACCCAAGATCATGCCTGGCAGCGCCATCATCGGCGCCTACCACGACCTGTGGAAGGTCGAGCAGTCATTCCGCATGACAAAGTCCGACCTGAAAGCCCGACCGGTCTTCCACCACAGGCGCGACGCGATCGAGGCGCACCTGACCGTCGTGTTCGCAGCCCTCGCCATCGCCCGCCACCTGCAAGCCGCCGGCGAGATGAGCATCAAGAAAATCATCACGACGCTGCGCGAGGTCCGCTCCTCCACCGTCAGCATCAACGGCGAGACCATCACCTTCGAAGCCGAGCTCGAAGAAGACGTCCAGGCACTACTCGATCGACTCGAATCCAGTCACTAGGGAGTGGCACGAGTCAGG
>NZ_BAABRR010000025.1:0-1299 GCF_039545075.1 Demequina sediminis
TGGGCGGCCTAGGGATTTCGGACGGTGGGCCCTCTTAAACTGAGGGTGCTACTGAAAGAGAGATCTGCAGGATGACTGCATCACGACGGCGTTTCAGCCAGGAGTTCAAGGACGAGTTGTGCCAGGAGGTGATCTCGACCTCGAAGCCGATCCGGGAAGTCGCTGAGGCGTACGGTGTGGGTCCCGAGACGTTGCGTAACTGGCTGGTGAAGTACCGCGACACGCACGGGGGAGCCGAGACCGAGTTGACGGTGTCCGAGAGGGCACGGCTGAAGGAACTCGAGCGTGAGAATCAGGAGCTTCGGGCGGAGACCGCGTTCTTGAAAAAAGCCACCGCCTACTTCGCGAGGGAACAGCGGTAGTGGGCAAGTACGAGTACATCGATTCCCTCAGGAACGACCCGACTACGACGGACCCGGTGTGGAAGATGTGCCGGTGGTTGGCGGTGTCGACGTCGGGGTTCTACGACTGGCTGGGGCGTCCCCAGTCGGCGACCGCTGCGCGCCGGGAATTGCTCACCGGGCGGGTGCATCACTTCTTCGCGGCCTCTGATGGCACCTACGGGTATCGGCGTATTCACGCTGACCTCGTCGCCGAGGGTGTGCAGTGCTCGCCGGAGTTGGTGCGTCAGATCATGCGCCACGAGCACCTGGTGCCCTGCCAGCCCCGTCCATTCCGGGTCACGACCGAGGCGGACGCGGAAGCGGCCGCGCTCATGCCCGATCTGGTGAAGCGGGACTTCACTGCCGATGGTCCTGGGCAAAAGTTCGTCGGTGATATCACCTACATCCATACCTGGCAGGGCTTCATCTATCTGGCCACGGTCATCGACTGCTACTCGAAGAAGGTCGTCGGGTGGTCGATCGCCGATCACATGCGTACCGAGCTCGTCGAACACGCACTACGCAACGCCGCCCAGACCACACGAGTCGAGCCAGACGCGATCTTCCACTCGGACCGCGGCAGCGTCTACACCTCGACCGCATACCGGACGTTGGTCAAGGACCTGGGCATGCGTTCCTCGATGGGACGCACAGGCGTGTGCTGGGATAACGCGATGGCCGAGTCGTTCTTCTCAGCGTTGAAGAACGAACGCGTTCATCGCACCGTCTACCCGACGAAAGCACACGCACGACGCGACGTCATCGCCTACATCGAGGGGTTCTACAACAGCCGCCGACGCCACTCCGCACTCGGCTACCAGCGCCCCGACGAGGTCCACTACAGTTACCGACAGCCAGCCCTGGCAGCGTAAGAGAAACCACCAACTCCGCTGTCCGAAATCAGCGAAGCAGCCCA
>NZ_BAABRR010000026.1:0-1253 GCF_039545075.1 Demequina sediminis
TGTTGCGCCCCGGGTTCGGTGGAGGCTCTCAAGCCATGGAGGATGAGAGTCATGTCAGCACCGAGGAAGTACCCCGCCGAGCTGCGTGAGCGGGCCACGAGGATGGCCGTCGAGCTTCGTCAGGACCCGGCGACGAAGATGGGCGCGATCGCGCGTGTGGCCGATCAGCTCGGCATGCACCGGGAGACGTTGCGAGGCTGGGTCCGCCAAGTGGAGATCGACGGCGGCGTCCGGCCGGGCACCACGACCTCCGAGGCGGAGCGCATCGCCAGCCTCGAGCAAGAAGTCCGTGAGCTGCGGCGCGCGAACCACATCTTGAAGACCTCGGCGGCTTTCTTCGCGGCGGAGCTCGACCGCCCCACCAGCAGGTAGTCGCCTACGTCGACGCCCATCGCCACGACGTGGTCGATGGGCGCGAGGTCGGGGTCGAGCCGATCTGCACGGTCCTGTCTGAGGCCGGCGTGCAGATCGCCCCGAGCGGCTACTACGCAGCGAAGATCCGGCCCCCGTCGGCGCGTGCCGTGCGCGACGCGGAGCTGATCGTCGACATCCGCCACGCCCACAAGGCGAACCTCGGCGTGTACGGCGCGCGCAAGATCCATGCCGAGCTCAACCGGGAGGGCATAGCGGTCGCGCGGTGCACGGTCGAACGTCTCATGCGTGCCGACGGGCTTCGAGGGATCACGCGCGAGAAGTCGCGCAAGACCACGTTCGGCGACGGCGCTGAGACCGATCGGCCTGCCGATCTCGTCGAGCGCCAGTTCACGGCTGACGGGCCGAACCAGCTGTGGGTCGCGGACCTGACGTACGTGCGCACCCACGCCGGCTGGACGTACGTCGCGTTCGTCCTGGACGTCTTCAGCAGGATGATCGTGGGCTGGCAAGTGTCGACGTCACTACGTACCGACCTGGCCCTCGACGCTCTTGAGATGGGCCTATGGACGCGCCAGCGGGCCGGTCAGGACGTGTCCGGTTTGATCCATCACAGCGACCGAGGAGTTCAATATCGAGCGATTCGCTACAGCGAGCGCCTGGCGGAAGCTGAGGCTGTCGCATCGGTTGGTAGCAGGGGTGATAGTTACGACAATGCCATGGCCGAGGCGTTGAACTCGCTGTTCAAAGCCGAGTGCATCCGCAACCCCGTGATGCGTCCCAAGGGCGGTTGGAAGTCCGTCACGGACGTCGAGATCGCCACCGCCGAGTACGTCGACTGGTTCAACCACCGACGCCTCCATGGCGAAATCGGGATGGTC